>JAYTRP010000251.1:0-5459 GCA_043746145.1 Hyphomicrobiales bacterium
GAATTGCCCTACGCTCATGACGCTCTAGGGCCCTATATGTCGAAGGAGACTCTCGAGTTTCACCACGACAAGCATCATCAAGCCTACGTAACCAACGGCAATAACCTTCTCAAGGGAACTGAGTGGGAGGGTAAGCCGCTCGAAGAGATCGTGCGCGGCTCGTTCGGCAAGAATCCTGGCTTGTTTAACAATGCCGGCCAACACTTCAATCACACCCATTTCTGGAAATGGATGAAGCCGAACGGCGGCGGTAAAATTCCGGGCGAACTCGAAAAGGCGCTCGTCGCTGGTTTCGGCTCCGTCGAAAAGGCGAAGGAAGATCTGATTGCCGCGGGCACGACGCAGTTCGGCTCGGGCTGGGGCTGGCTAACAGTCGTCAACGGAAAGATCACCGCAACAAAGACCGCGAATGGCGAAAGCCCGCTGGTGCATGGCGGAACGCCGATCCTCGGCGTCGACGTATGGGAACACTCCTATTACATCGACTATCGCAATCGCCGGCCCGACTATCTCAAGGCGTTCGTCGAAAATCTCGTCAATTGGGAATATGTGGCCGAGCTTTACGCCGCCTCTGCGAAGTAATCACGCAAAGCGAGCCGTGGCTTCCAGCCCCGGCTCTCACTCGTCGGTCAGATTGATCATCTTGTCTTTGCAGAGTTCAACCGACGGAATGTCGAGATCGGCGCCGTCGGCGTAGCTCCCCTTCAAATCAAACAGGCACGCCTTGTCCCGCTTGAGATGGGCAACCGTCTTGCGGTTAGCCGCCAGCGGCCCTGCGATCTTATTGGCGTCAGTCGTGCCGGTTAGCGCCGCCGTGAGCTCCACCAGACCAACCGAACGCTTGTTGTTGATGACGACCGCGATCACCGATTCGCTGGGCTTATGGGGCTTTGCTCGCCTTGACCTCGGCGTGTCTGGCGGCGCCGCCTTGGCGGCGTCCTTGGCTGTATCGTCGGCGTTCTGAGCGACGCTGCCCGCGGCGGGCGCGAACGGATCGGAGAAAGCCGCTTGCGCGCTAACTGGCGCTGTCCACAAGACGCCCGCGATCGCGAGGCCCACAACGCCGAGGCCGCCCCAGCCCTTAATCATTGCAATCTCCCATTCCGGATGTCCCTCTGGGGGGCGTCGTCCGTAAGCCCGGCACATTGGCGCCAATTGTTTGCAGGGGGAAGCATAGGATTAACCCGCGCGTGCGGCCGCGAGGTTCAGCATGGGCAGCACGTCGCCGATGCGTTCAGCGACGAGATAATGGACGTCGAACCCCTCCCCGACGAAGCCCTGCATGCGCATATGCGCGATTAGCCCGAGAAGCGGCCGCCAAAAACCGCCGACGTCGGCAATCAATACCGGCTTCCCGTGGCGCCCGAGTTGTGCCCACGTGAGCTGCTCCACGAGTTCTTCCAGCGTTCCAATCCCGCCAGGCAGCGCGACAAAAGCGTCTGCCCGCTCAAACATGAGCCACTTACGCTCGTGCATATCCTCGACGACGATGAGTTCCTGGATTTCGAGCGAGGCGTTTTCCCGCCGTTGTAGAAACTTGGGGATAATTCCGGTGACCTCGCCCCCGCCGGCGAGTACCGCTCGGGCAATCCGCCCCATCAAACCGTTGTCGCCGCCGCCAAATATGAGACGGACGCCGGCAGCGGCAATGGCGGCCCCGAGTTCGTCGGCGGCCGCCGCGAACCTTGGATCGGCGCCCTCGTTGGAGCCGCAATAGACGCAGACGCTACGGATCTCCGCCAAACCAGTCTCCTTAAAAACTCACCCCGCCAGCAAAGCTTTAACGACCGCGCTTGCTTTTGAAAAATCCATTTGCCCGGGATATTTCTCCTTCAGCGCGGCGACCACCTTGCCCATGTCCCGCATGCCCTGAGCGCCCACGGCCGCGATCGCTTCGCGCGCGGCGTCCGAAATAGCCCCGTCATCCATCTGTTTTGGCAGAAATTCATTGATCACGGCGATTTCTGCGCTTTCCTGTGCGGCAAGATCTTCGCGGCTGTTCTCGCGATAGATGGCGAGCGATTCCTGGCGACTTTTGACCATCTTCGTCAGAATCGCCAGTTCATCGGCGCGGCTGACGATCTTGCCCGAACCGCGAGCCTCGATCTCACGCTCCTTCAGCGCAGCCATGATGAGACGCAGCGCGCCGACGCGAACCTTTTCGCCGGCCTTCATCGCCTCCTTCATGGAGACAGAAATCGTGTCGCGCAGGGGAGCCGAATCGCTCATGGGTAAACTCCTGCCCGCTCGCGCAGCTTGACGCTCCGGGCGAGCGGCGCTTAACCACACGGCCATGGCAAACGCAACACGATCCCCCGCCGGGTCCGCTCCCTCGAATCAACAGGGAGGCTGGACGCTGCGCAAACCAACCGGCCTGCTTGTGTTTGCGAGCGGTGAGATCCTCGAAGGCTTCGGCGTCGGCGCGACCGGCGCCGCCGTCGGCGAGGTCTGCTTCAACACCGCAATGACGGGCTATCAGGAGATCATGACCGATCCCTCCTACGCCGCGCAGATCATCACCTTCACTTTCCCGCACATCGGCGTTGTCGGCACAAACGACGAAGACATCGAAACCGCCAATCTTGCTGCCTCTGCGGGCCTACGCGGCGCAATATTTCGCGCTGAACTCACGGATTCGTCGAATTTTCGCGCCACGCGACGGCTCGACGCATGGCTCACCGCGCGCGGGATCATCGGCCTGACCGGCGTGGACACGCGGGCGCTGACCGCGAAGATCAGGCGTGAAGGCATGCCCAACGCCGTCATCGCGCATGATCCGTCAGGTCTGTTCGATCGCGACGCCCTGCTTGCGCAAGCCCGCGCCTGGCCAGGCATCGACGGCATGGATCTTGTGCCCGACGTTGCCACGACCCAGCGCTACGACTGGGATCAGACCAGTTGGACGTTGGGTGAGGGCTATGGCCGTCTCGTCGAGGCGAAGCATCACGTCGTCGCGATTGACTACGGCGTCAAGCGCAACATTTTGCGCTTGCTCGCCGACGCCGGCTGCTCGGTGACGGTGGTTCCCGCCACCGCAACTGCCGAAGACGTTCTGGCGCTAAAACCCGACGGCGTGTTCCTCTCGAATGGTCCCGGCGATCCCGCTGCGACCGGCATCTACGCGGTGCCGATCATCCGAGATTTGCTTGAAACGAAGCTGCCGATGTTTGGCATTTGCCTCGGACATCAGATGCTCGGCCTCGCAATTGGGGCGCGCACGATGAAGATGTCGCAGGGCCATCATGGCGCCAACCATCCTGTGAAGGATTTCACGACCGACAAGGTCGAGATCGTGTCGATGAACCACGGCTTCGCAGTCGATCCCGCGACCCTGCCCGCCAACGCGCGCGTGACCCATGTTTCGCTGTTCGATGGCTCCAATTGCGGCATCGCCTTAACGGACAGGCCGGCGTTCTCAGTGCAGCATCACCCCGAGGCTTCGCCCGGCCCTCGCGACAGTCATTATTTGTTCGGGCGCTTCGTCGACATGATGGCGGCGCACAAGGCGCTGGCCACGCGTTAGTTTAAGCTCGGCGCTTCAGCCGCGCTGCGAAAAAGCCGTCGAGGCCGGACTGCCGCGGCGTGTCCGCAGAGAGATGGCATGGCAGCGTACGCAGGTCGCCTACGGGAGTGATGCACTCGGCAAGCCCGCCAATCTCGTCAGCGCTGATTGGGTCGCGTGAGAGGTCAGGCTGCCGACGCAGCAGCGCGGCGATCTGGTTTTCGCACTCCTCCGCTTCAAGCGAGCAGGTGCAGTAGACGATCGTTCCGCCGGGCTTGGTCAAAGCAAAGGCGCGGTTGAGCAGCGCTGTCTGCATTTTGCCTAGCGTCACGATATCGTTAACTCGCTTGGTCCAGGCGACATCGGGATGCCTGCGGATCGTTCCGGTCGCAGCGCAAGGCGCGTCGACAAGCACCGCGTCGAACGGGGCCGCTTCGAAGGTGGCGGCGTCCGCGACCACCAATTCGGCCGTGAGCTTGAGCCGATCCAGGTTGGCGGCGAGCCGCTTCAGCCGCTGAGCTGAACGGTCGACCGCGGAGACGATGGCACCCTGCGCGGCAAGTTGCGCGCATTTGCCTCCCGGTGCGGCGCATAGATCAAGCACGCGCTCTCCCGGCGCAGCCCGAATCAAACGCGCGGGCAAAGCCGCCGCTGCATCCTGCACCCACCATTCACCCTCGTCAAAACCCTCGAGTTCGGGAATTGCGACATGGCTGTCGAGGCGGACTGACCCCGTGGGGAGCACACGCCCCCCAAGCCGGCGCGCCCAACCTTCAGGATCGCTTTTCACAGTGAGATCGAGCGTGGGTTCCTGCCGATTGGCGCGTGCGATTTCTCGTGCAGTCTCTTCGCCATAGGCCGCCCGCCAACGCGCGCCGAGCCAAACGGGCGTGTCGTCGTCGAATGGATCGGATGCTGCGACAATCTCGTCGCGCGCCCGGGCGATGTTGCGCAGCACCGCATTGGCAAGCGCGGCAAACGGCAGACTAGCGGGATCGGCCCGCACCGCGCGAACCGCTAGGTCGACGGCGGCATGATCCGAGACCTCCATAAAGAGGAGCTGCGCGGCGGCGCCAATCAAGGTCGGCTCGAGCATGCCCGCCTTACGCGGCGTGCCCTTCTCAAGAAAGCGCAGTAGCGCTTTGCGGATCGTGCCAAGCCGCCGCAAGGCGACCACGGCGATCGAACGCGCCAACGCCCGGTCGCGCGCATCCAGCGCCTGCGATCCGGGCTCACCGCCTGGGGGAATACGATCGTCAAGCGGACGCCCAAAGGTCACCGCGTCATGAATCGCCTGTGCCGCTAGCCACCGTGCCGAGTATCCCGGGGTCGCCTCCGGAGGGGGCGGACGCTGCGCCGCCGATCCCCGACGCGCAACTGTTCTTGGTGGCCTCACGCTGCGCCCCGCCGAATCAACTAACTGCTCGGCGACCCTATAGCACGACAGCGAGCCCTGGCGCCCGGGTCACTGCGCGACTATTTAGGCGGTATGACAGATGACAGCCAGACAGATTTTACGCCAAAGCCCCTGTCGGAGACCGCGCGTCGGGCTCTGGAGGAAGCAGAAGCAAGGCGACGGACACGCGAGCAGTCTCCTCCCGAGGTCGGCGGTCGCGGCGGACTCGATCCTGTTCGCTACGGCGATTGGGAAATAAAAGGCGTCGCCGCCGATTTTTAAGTTGGGCTTAGGGGACCATAACCACCGGCGAGCCCACGGCGACGCGGTCGTAAAGATCGATCACATCTTCGTTGAGCATTCGGATACAGCCATATGAGGCGGCCGTGCCGACAGAGGCGCGCATTTTCGCCGTCGTGCCGTGAATCGCCACTTCTTCGCGATCAAGCGTAATCGCGCGAGCCCCCATCGGGTTATGGGGAGAGCCGCCTGGAATCACTTCCGGCAATTCCGGATGATCGCGTTTGACGGATTCGGGTGGTGACCACGCCGGCTCGACAT
>JAYTRP010000252.1:0-5455 GCA_043746145.1 Hyphomicrobiales bacterium
GATCGTCGACTGAGACAAGCCTTTTCAAGACCTTGCGATTGCGTCGGACCGGCCAAAATGGCCTAGACAACACCTATACTGGCGTAACATGACAATGCCGTTTCACGGGCCCGTCGCGCCATCGTGCTGGATCTTCCCCGGACAGAAGGTGACGCCGATCCGGCCCGACTTGCCGGAATCTTGAGCGTGCCGATTTGCAACGGATGAGATAGCGAAGTCTTTTTCAATTGTGCTCCTTTAACTAATTGGTCGGCGCCGGGACCCGGTCAGCGCTGTGCGTCCACAAGTTTGGCCAGCGCCGACTGGTTGCCAACCTGCGGGTGACGACACTTGCAATCCAAGAAGCGCGGATGCGACATGCACACATGCTCGCGTTGGGAGCGAAAGCCAGTGTTATCTGAGCGAGTTCCAGGTTTGGTTGAGGGGAGCTTTCAGTTGGTGCGTAACAAGTCGGCTTGTTTCCGTTCGGAAAGGCGCAATGACGGGCTGCTTCAAAATCTTCATCTCTCCGCTTATTGGAAATCGCGGCGGACTACTCGGGCTCGTCAGGCGGGCTTGCCTACGCCAAGCGTCATTTCGTGTGACCTCCTCGTTTACCCTTCTGGGCACATCCCCTTTTCAGGCGCCACCTTGCTGAGGTCGGCAGGTTGGCGGAAGCGAAAGCTTCCTCTCGATGCATGGCCGATATTCGGATTGCACGGCCGGAATTAAAGACCCCAACGCCGTCGACCAGGCGGAATCTGTGACCTGTTCGGCGCGGTTCTAACGCCTACGCGGCGGATCACTGGCCGCGCAGCCGAGAGGGCATTGGTCCCGCGTTGATTGTTGGTTCAGGGCGCCCTTGAACGCGGGCCGTTCAATCAGAGTTGGCGTTCCTAAAGGCGCCGGGCCGATAGCTCGTCGAAGCTCTCGCCTGTCTCCGCCAGCGTTGCGATCTCGCCTGTCTCCGCCTGGAACCTGCAAATGATCACGTCGACATAGAGTGGATCCAGTTCCAGGCCGCGGCAGACGCGACCGGTCTTCGCCGCGGCGATCAGAGTCGAACCCGAACCGAGGAAGGGATCGAGCACGATGTCGCCGCGGTGGGTCAGGTCCAGCAGGGCATCCTGCAGCATGACGGTGGGCTTGACGGTCGGGTGATCCTTGAGGCCGCGGCGTGCGTCGGAGCCCCGCGACGAAGCGCCTGGGTAGGTCCAGACGTTGGACCGCCAACGACCCGTCCGACCGAGCTCGATGTTGTTGACGTGAGAGGCGGAGCCCTTCTTGAACAGCGGGAGCAGTTCGTGTTGGGAGCGATAGAGGGAGCCCATACCCGCATTGGTCTTGGCCCAGACAATGAGGTTGAGGGGCGTCAACGAGAGGGTGGTCGCGGCCGAATGGACGGTGGGCAGCCCGCGCCAATCCATAAACGTTCCAATCACGCCGCCTTTAACAACATAGGGCAAGGCAGCATTCATCCAATCGGTGTTGAACTTCAGAAACTCAGCATCGCTCATTTCGCCTGAGGCCATCGCGAACTCGCGATGTTTTCCCCCCGTGACATGGCCAGAGATCTTCACGTTGTACGGCGCGTCGGTCAAAAGAAGGCGCACAGGGTCGTCGCCTTCCATTACGCGAGCGAGAACCGCGGGATCGGTTGCGTCGCCGCAGAGGAGACGATGCGGTCCAAGCTGGAACAAGTCGCCGAGCTTGGAAACGGGGGTCGCGCCGGCATCGGGCTCCAGCGGCCCGACCTCGCCAGCCTCGAGATTGTCTCCGATGACAACCTGGTCGATTTCGCTCATTGAGAAGCCGGGTATCTCGATTGGCGCGTCGTCCAGGATCAGCTCTTCAAACTCGATCTTAAGTTCATTGAGATCCCAGCGCCCCTTTTCACCGAGCCGATTGAGCGCGAGCCGAAGCACACGCTGCTCCTGGGCCGAGAGGTGACCCACGCGAACACAAGGCACACTGGTCAGTCCCATAAGCTTGGCGGCCTCAAGCCGTATCTCGCCGTCAATCACGTCATTGTCTCGGCCGATCAGCAGGGGATCGCAAAAACCCAGGGCGGAGATCGAGGAGGCGACCTCGCGCACGTGGGCCGGATCAAGGCTGCGCAACTTCCGTTTCGACGGGCGCAGTTCACTTAAGGGAACATAGGAGAGGATGAGTGTTGGAAGCGGATCGTTCCGGCGCGGGCTTGGCGCGATCGACGCCTGCGCGATGCGGGCGAGCTCAGCGCGCCGACGGCGGTTTGTCGCCTTCAATTGTTCGCTTAACGGGAAAGCGGTCGCGAGTGGGTTGATGCGGCTTTTCAAGGGGGGAAACCTTTCCGGGTTTAAGTGCGAAGAGCATGGCGCTGGAGGGGGCTATCGATGGGCTAAGGATAGGCTGCGTTCCGTCAGTAGCGCCGGTCGCGGAAAGTTGGCGGATAGCGCTGGCGAGCCCGCGCAAGCAACTCGGGCGAAATCCACATCGGAAACCGAACATTGTCGTCGTGCAGCGCCTGACTGATGGAATCACACTGGTCGTCGTGACGACGGCCTGGGAATGCAAACAGCTCGGCTTCGAGATCGGACAGCCATGCGGCCCGCTCCGGCAGGAATACCTGGCCAGCCTCGAACTTTGCCGTTGCGATCGCCATCCGGCTGATCTTGTCACCGATCGGCCTCACCGCGATGATTCCCGAGATCTCGCGCTTGAGTTCCTGGACTAGCGCAGTTCCCGCAACAGCGTCTTCAACGAGGACGCGTTTTGCGCGCCATTGCTGCGCTAGCCGCCGCACGTTGGCTTTCAGCCCGGGGTAATCCACGCGGGCCCGCCATACGTCGACGAGGTACCAGCGTTTGTCCCGGGTTACGATCCAAGTCGTGCCGACGGACCAATCGTTGCCAGGTCCGCCCTTGCTCGCGGTATCCCAGCTTTGCAAAGTCAGGAACTGGTCCGCCTTTGGCGGAAGCTCCGTGTAGCGTTTGATCCACTGGCGCTTCACCATTGCGCCGCCTGGCGGGGTGGGCGCTTGCTGATACTGCGCGGAGAACGCGTCGCTGCCGATTTGTCGCTTCAACGCTTCAAGCACCATCAGCGGCTCGCGCTGGGGCGACAACGCCTCGCCCGCGCTGCGCGAATAGAAACGGCCGCCCCCAATCGGGATTTCGGCGTCGTTTTCGGCGATCGCCGGCAGGCAAAGTACCTCCCATTCGTCGGACAGGCCGAGCACATGGCCGCAGAGATCATCGAGATGGACGCGCTGCATCACGACCACGATCGCGCCGGTGCGCTTGTCGTCGAGCCGCGACAGCAAGGTGTTCGTAAACCAGAGGTTTGCGGCGTTGCGCTTTGCCTCTGAGAGCGCGTCGTCCGGTTTGACCGGATCGTCGATGATGAGGATGTCGCCGCCGCGCCCGGTCAGCGTTCCCCCCACCGAGGTCGCGAGCCGAAACCCGCGCGCCGACAGTTCGATTTCCGTTTCCGAGTTCTTGTATGGGCCGATGCGCGTGGTGGGGAAGGTCGAGCGATACCAAGCCGACTCAAGCACGGCGCGAAAATCGTTAGAGTGCTTTTTGGAGAGGTCGGCGGAATAGCTGACGCAGATAATCCGCCGCGACGGATCGAGCCCTAGAATGTAGGCGGGTAGGGCCACCGAGGCCATGATCGATTTCAGCGACCTCGGCGGCAGGTTGATGATTAGCCGCTTGAGCTCGCCACGACAGACGCGCTCGAGTTGATGGGCGATGGCCCTGATATGCCACGTGGGGATGAACGTTTGGCCCGGCGCGAGCGTGGCGAAGACTTTGTGGACAAAGGCGCCAAAGTCGCTGCGTAGGACCGCCTGAAGCAGGCGAAGGTCAGACGAGGTCGGCATCGCCGCTCTCCTCGTTATACGCCGCGTTCGAGGCCTCATCGGCTTTGAGGCCCAACGGCAAACTTTCGCGAAGCGCCTGAGCGAGAATGGCAGCGTCCTCCCCTAGAAGGCTGCCGAAATCGATCTTGGACTCTGGCCCATCGGAATATTTTTCCAGCAGGAACAGCAGGAGTTTCAGGGCCGGCATTTCCCCACGCAGGGCGGCGTTGGTCAGGCGATGCAGCATCCCATCGAGACGCGAAACGCTGCGGCTCTTGCCGTTCTCGGTCAGCGTCGTCTTTCCCGATAACGCATCCTGGAGGCTGGCGGCGATCGAGCGACTGCCCTTGGGACGACCCCGGAGGTTTCCGCTCTTGCCTTGAGCGAACCGGGTCGCCTTGGGCGGTCGCCCGTACCCGACGTTGTAGTCCCCGACCTCGGGATTACCGCGCTCAGTCATGGCGGTGTTCCTCGCGCTTGGCGCCCGCCCAATCGTTCGAGGGGGAAGTTAAAAGCATGATCAAGATCACAGGAACGTCTCCTTTTGCTCGACGAATCGACCGTGAGAAGGTTGGCAAAAGGCTTGGGAACTGTCGAAGGTGCAAAACCCCGCAAAAACGGGAAGGCTCGCGCGCCATTGCGCTGGGCGTGTGATCTAGACGGCGAGGATTACCGCGAAACGAGGATCAACGCCGCGAACGCGGGCGGGTATTTCCCTGCGGCAGGACGCGCTCTACAGGGGGAAGACCGCCGCTTTTCAGCAAGGCGTTCGGGCGCTGCGGGCTAAAGCGCCCGTTTTGTGTCGCCTGTCTTGCGGCCAGCGTCACTGCGTCAGTGTATTTTTCTTCTACCGGCGAATAAGTGTGGGTGCCGGGCGACCCGAAACTTTCCAGGTGACGCTGCAGGAATACGTGAATTCCAGTCGCGTCGGCCTGAAGGCGTCCGCGGGGGTCTGGAAGTCTGGCGACCAGAAGCTTGCAGATAGTCGTCAGCGAGCGGCAAGCTTCGTCGTCGCGATCGCACGCCTTGGCGACCAGCGTGTCAAACTCGCATTCGGTGATCGTCACGCCCGCATCTCGGATGGCCTTCTCCATCGCGACGCTAGCATGGCCCTCGCGGCACAACTGCTGCAGCTTCGACGCTCGGTTCGAAATGACCAGAACACTTTTTTCCGAAGTCTTGACGAGTTTGCGAACAATCGAGCCCGCGCGTCGACCGTCGTTGACCTCGGCTGTCCATTTCACGCCCAAGTGTTTAATGAAATAAGCCCAGAACCTAGCCGCCTGGGGCTGGTGGCCGACCATGGCGATGAGCAGCTGCTCGTGGCCCGCGATTTCCGGCGCTGCGGCAAGCCTTGCAAACGGCGGGTTGATTTGGTCGGCGAACTCCCTAACGTTGACGCGCGCCCGGTACAGCCAACGCTCCTGCAAGCGGATAAAGGAACTGTATCGAATAGATTTTCCTGTCTGGTTTTCGAGCATGGCTTTAATCAGCATGTCAACGAGAGTAATTTTACGCGAAAGCGAGCGGCCGTCTATTCCGGGTACTTTCAAGCCTGTCGACTCGCTCAGCGCTAGATTCATTTCGCTCCCACGCTCCACGATTTTTGCCGCCCTCAACGCCGCTAGGCAT
>JAYTRP010000253.1:0-5450 GCA_043746145.1 Hyphomicrobiales bacterium
GCAGACGACAATCTCGAATCGCGCGTCCGCTTTGCTCGCCACGACTACCGCGGCGATGGCGTCCTGCCGCTCAGCCAATGCGGGCCAGTGCTGCGACGGTGTAAGAAGCACGAGATGGCGAGCTCCTCGTTCAAGAGCGCGCGTGGCGATCAACTCGCCGGCCCGGCGATCGTTCTGCCGAACAGAAAGTGCGTCTGGCAAGAAGCTCGGCGCAAGGTCCTGAAAGACCAGAATGGGTTGACCCGTATCCTTCAGTCTCAGATAAAGCCTGCGCCGCTCCGCCGCCGTCCCCGAGGGAATAACACAGAGTGCGTCCGTCTGGTCCCGCCGGAGCAGATGCACATCCTCTACACCCCCTTGACGTATTCCCGCCAGCAGGAGGGCGAACCCATTCACGCTCAGATAGTTGGAAAAGCCAGCCAAAATGTTGGTGTTCATCGGGTCGGCGAGAAAACGGGGAGAATCGTCGACGATGATAAGCCCGATCGTTCTCCTCTGCGCCAACCGCAAACCGCGCGCGCCCTCGTCGGGGCGATACTTCAAATTACGCATGACGGCTTCGACGCGTTCCCGAGTTGGAGCCGACATCAACTCGAGGCGACCGTTCGCAACATTGGACGCGGTCGTCACGGAGACATTGGCCGCCGCAGCTATATCCGTTAGCGTCACACGCGCCTTCCTCGCAGCCATGCTCGAACGTCTCTCCCTGAGCGCCGGCGACGAATTAGGACGTTTCGGCGTTCGCCCATAAGGCATAAATGACGATTGGTGCAATAGAGGACCAGCCGAAACTGAACCGATCACGCAGGCAGCCCCCGCGAGCGCGCCGTCGCCGCCTTATCGACTTCCAGATCATCGGAGAACATGACGCCATAGATGGTCTCAGCGCGGCTGCGGCTTATCCATCCTTCCCGCACGTCGTCAGCCACCAGTGCCGGAGAGCGTTCGCGCGGCGCGCCATAGCCCCCTCCGCCACAACTAATCGAAACGATCGCCTCGCCGGGACCTACAACGACTTCAGCACACCCCGGCTGCGCTTCGAGCGCGCCGTCGCGCCGCTCGCGAAACTGCGACGACGGCCCGCCGGCCATACCGCCGCGCACGCCTTTTGCAGAATTCTGGTTGCCATCACTGACATAAGCAACAGTCATCTCGCATCCGAGCGGAGAAAATCGGGAATAGGCGCTCAACGCGCCTCTTTGGCGGCCCGCGCCCTCAGTGTCAGGCATCAGGCGACGCGAATGGACCAGGATCGGATGCCGGAGTTCGTCAATCTCGATCGAATCCTGGTAGCACATGCCGGCATTGCCGACATGCATTATGGTCAACCAACCATCCGTGCTGGGCGTGCCGGCTCCCCCGGTGCAACCAAGATACACTTCGTTGACGAAAGGTAGGCCGTCGTGAACGCCCGATATGACGCCCGAGGAGGCAGGTATGCAAGCACCGGCTTCCGCCATGCCCAGCCCATCGGCGAGTTCCGCGAACGCGCATTGCACGGGGTTGGCGACCCGATCCGCCAGATTGGTGGTGGCGACCGAGCAGGAGGTCGGATGCCGGGGAATGCCGACGGCGCAATTTTCACGCAGGTGAATACGGATGCGACGAAAGCTGCCCTCGTTCTTGGGTACAGTATGGTCAATCGAATTGAAAATACCCACCATCGGCGCCGAGCGGGAGCACGCTTCCGAGAGGTTGATCCCGTTGGGCATGCAATCGGGATTGTCTCTGAGGTCCACTTCAATCAGAGCCGCCTCGGGGTCAACTTCCACGGTCGCCTTGATCTCGACCCCGTCCGGGGGGGTACCGGGAAAAGGGTCGTGCCGGCTCGATCGCGTTAGACGCCCCTTAGGGATCGCACGAATCGCAGAGACCATGCGCGCTTCGCTGTAGTCGAACCATTCCTGAATATGATCGTCCAGCGTCTCCCAACCGAGTTCACGTCCGAGCGCCAACAATTCTCGCTCGCCGACGCGCGCCGACCCCAATGTCGCGAGATAGTCGCCCCACCACTGCTCCGGCACACGGATGCGCAACTGGCACATCCGAACGATGTCCATCTGGTGCTCGAAATTGGATTGGATCTTCACTGCGGGGAAGATCAACGCGCCCTCGGCATAAACGTCCTTCGCCGCGCCCATATACGTGGTCGGTAGCGCATTGCCGCAATCGGCCTGGTGCCCTTTCGCGAGCACCGTAAAGCGATGAACCCCATCGTCATCGATCACCGGAACGAGGATGCTGTGGTCGGCTGGATGGGTGCAGCCATGATAGGGCGAATTGTGCAGGAATGCGTCGCCTCTCCGCAAAGTCTCGTGATTTTCGGTCATAGTCCGGCTCATGACCTCCGGCCCGCGCAGCGTGTGGATGGGCAGGCTATCCGCGGCCGTGACCAATTCGTGTCGGGCCGTCAGAATGATGCACGAGAAGTCGCGCGCTATCGTCAAAATGCCGGACCGCCCCGTGCGGTGCAGCGTGTTCGCCATCTTCCTGACGATGCCATCCAATCTCGCCGTCAGCACGGCGACTCGGATTCGGTTGGTTGGGTGCGGACGGACGACTGTCATCTCCTTCTCCTATTCGCTGACTGTAATGACAAGCGCGCCCGAGGCGTCTCGATGCGCACGGGCTCCGGGATCGATTACGATCGAGGTGAAGCTGGATTCGACAATAGCAGGTCCCTCGACGACGACGCCCGGTGAAAGCGTCTCGAAGCGCCGAACTCGAGCGTCGATCCATCCAGTCGCGCCGAAATAGACGCGGCGATTAGCGAACTCGCGTTCGCTCAGCGCCGATTGTATGCGGCCGAGGACCGACGAACCGATGCGGCACCGGACCGTAGCGCTCCAGCCGACAGTCTCTATCGGGGAATGGGGATCGCTGACCGCGAAAATCTCTTGATGCGCCTTGTGGAAGTCCTCGACAAGCGCGCCAACGTCGCTCGGATCGTCGAAGCGGCGTTTACGTAACGGAACCTCGATCTCCCATGCCTGATCGGGGTAACGCGCCTCGGTTGTCCAGTCGATCGCTACGAATTCGGCGTCGGGACCCGTCATCGCCTGAAACGCGCGACAACGCAATTCCAGCGCTTTGAGCACCGCGTCGACGCCGCCCATATTAAATGCCGCGCTCGTCGTATAAAACATCGCCTGATAATAAGCGGTCAGATCGGAGATCAACGCTCCGGAGGCTGCAAGCGCTGCCGCGGTCTCCGGCACGACGATGGTCTCACACCCGAGGCGACGACCGATCGCGACGCAATTGAGACCCGCCGCGCCGCCACCGGCGACGTAGATCGTGCTCGCGGGGTCGATGCCCTGATTGAGGGTTATGTCCAGAATGGCCTGCACCATATGTTCGTTGGCGAGTTCGAGCATGGACGCCGCCGCAAATTCGACGCTCACGCCCATCGCGTCAGCGATCTCGGTTCGAATCGCGGCTTCGGCGGCCGCTCGATCGAGTCGCATGCGACCGCCGAGGAAATGCTCGGGATCGATATAACCGAGCGCGACCGCCGCGTCGGTGATGGTGGGACGCAAACCGCCGCGTCCATAGGCCGCGGGGCCCGGCACCGCGCCGGCGCTGATCGGCCCGACGTGGAGCAACCCGCCCGAGTCCAACCAAGCGATCGAACCTCCCCCCGCGCCAATGCTTTTGGTGTCGACGGAAGGCATTCCCGTCATGTGGCTCGCGAATGGCCGACCGAGCCAGGTTTCGCGCGTTCGCGGAATTCTGCCGTTTCGCACGACGGAGACGTCAAACGTCGTGCCGCCGGCGTCCCCGACGATCAAGACTTCGACATCGCCGGACGGTCTGCAGGCCCTCGCGCCCACCGGCGCCATACTCGGGCCGGAATTGATGAGGTGGACCGGAGCCGCCGCCACGTCGGCCGCATCCATCACGCCGCCTTGTGACGTCACGACGAGCAGGCGTCCTTTGAAACCGGCCTCGCGCAGGCGAGTGTCGAGCCCGCTCATGTAAGCGCCCATGATCGGCTTCAACGAGGCATCGAGCGCGGTCGACATCGCGCGACGGTATTCGCGGATCGAGGGATTGATCTGGTGCGAGAGCGTATAGGGTACACCGGGCAGATGATGTTCGATTAGAGACCCGACGGCGAGCTCATGCTCGGGGTTCACCACAGACCACAGCAGACAAACGGCGACCGCTTCGGTATCTGAAGCCGCGATTCGACGCAGCAGCGCGACGACTTGCGCCTTGTCGAGCGGTTGGCGCACCGACCCGTCGCGGAGGATCCGTTCCTCAATCTCAAAGGTGCGGGCTTTCGCCACGAACGGCGCGGGGTAAGGGACAGTAAAATTGAACGCGTCTTGCCGACCGCCCTCCCGGAACATCAAAGTGTCGGGATGGCCCGCCGTCGTCAGAAAGGCTGTTCGCGCGGTTCGCCCGGTGACGATCGCGTTGATCGCATGCGTCGTGCCGTGGACGAGGATCTCACCGCGACCAAGATAGTCATAAAGCGGCATGCCGGCTGCATCCGCAGCAATTTGAAGCACATCAATGACCCCGGCTGCGGGATCGGCGGGCGTGGTCGCCGCCTTGTGCATTCCGATACCACCCTCGGGACTGCCGACGATTAGATCAGTGAAGGTGCCCCCCGTGTCGATCGCAAAACGCAGCCTCGCTGCGGCTGAGAACGGCTCTCTCGTTGGTTGACGTGCTTTTTCGGAAATGCTGGTTGCAATCATCGATCAAGCATTCTCGCTGGCCGGAGCGCCCGGAAAATAGAAAGCCGTGTCTCAGCTAATGATCATAATACGCCGTATTTCTCGTAGACCTCCGAAAGTAGCGCTCCCGCGCGAAGCTCGTCGCGCGTGCAATTTTCGCGCGAGATCTTGTCGATCGCGCGAGCGAATACTTCGCTGGCTATGGCTTGCGGCACCACCACAACGCCGTCCGCGTCGCCGACGATCGTGTCGCCGGTCAACACGCGCACGCCCGCACATTCAATGGGTCGGTCCATCTCAATCATCCTGCAACGGCCCTTGCTGTCGAGCGGACCAATTCCGCCGTGGAAAACGGGAAACCCGGCGGCACGGATGTGACGTATGTCGCGCACCAGTCCGTCGGTCACACAGCCAACTGCCCCGCGCGCCATCGCGGCGGTCGTGAGCAGTTCGCCCCACGGCGCCATTCGATCGGTTGGGCCATCGCAGGCGATGACCGGAACATCGCCCGGTTTCAAATCGTCGAGAAGACGAATTTCTATTTCGTAAGGATTTTCACCCTCAAGCGCATGATAGCTTGGCGCGTAAAGTCCGGTCCGCGCCCGACCGACGAACGAGAGCGCATCGTTAAGCGGACGCACAAACGGGCGTAGCGCTTGGTTCGCATATCCCATATCGTCCATCACATCGGACAGAACGGCAGTATAAACCAAATTCAACATTTCCGATGACAACACCGACGACACCCCTACAATCACCGCA
>JAYTRP010000254.1:0-16078 GCA_043746145.1 Hyphomicrobiales bacterium
CGGGCGCTCGAGGATCGGCTATCCGACACGCTGCACCAGCAACTCATGCAGCGATTCATCGACCGCCGCACCAGCGCGTTGATTCGCGGCCTCGCCGACGATTCCGGACTGAAGCTTGGCGGCATTGCCGCCAGCGGCGACGTAATTGTCGAGGGTCATTCCGTGGGAAAGCTGGTCGGGCTCGATTTCGAGCCGGAGCGCGGCGGCACGACGCTGGAGAATCGGGCGCTTCGCGGAGCAGTCGAGCGGGCGGTCGCCCCCGAGGTCGCGCGCCGGCTCGCCGACATCGCTACCGATTCGGACGAGAGCTTTGCGCTTGCCCCCAACGCGACGCTGATCTGGCGCGGGCACGCGATTGGCGAACTCGCCGGCGGAGGGCCGTTCGCACCCAAGGTTCGGCTTGCTGGCGAGCTTGGCCATATCGCTGCGCGCGAGCGTGCGACGCGACGGCTCGAACTCTTTGTTGGCGCGGCGGCCAGGCGGGCGCTGGCTCCGCTCCAGCGGCTCGAAGGGGCGATCGCGGACGGAAGCCTTGTTGGCCTTGCGCGCGGCCTCGCCTACCAATTGGTAGAAAATTTCGGCGTGCTGGACCGGCGCGAGGCGGAAGAGTTTATGCGTGAGCTCTGGCGCTCGGACCGCAAGGCGCTCAGGGACTTTGGCGTGCGCCTCGGCGCGTTCAGCCTCTATCTGCCAGACTTGCTGGGACCAGAAACCCGATGGATTCGCGAAGTGTTCGCCGGGCTCGCCGCGCCGGATTGGCGACCCCAGAATTCCGAGCTGACGATCCTGCCGCAAGCGCCGTTGCCCGCGGCCGCGCTTGCGTTGCGGGGCCTGCGCGCGGTCGCCGGGTTCGGGGCGCCGGTGGAAGGCCTCGAGCGAATCGGCGAGGCTGCGCGTGCGGCGCCCGATGGATTCGCGCTCTCGGACGAACTTGTAGCTGAACTACGCTGGACAATGTCACAGGCCGAAAAAATCGTACGCGGCCTTGGCTTTGTTCCGGCCGCCACAGGCGACGACGGGCGCATCACGTTGTGGCGTCGGCGTGGCACGCGCAGCGAGACTCGGCCAACGATGTCCCGCCCAGCCGCGCCGGCGTCGCCCAACCAATCCGGCGCGCAGGCCGAGGATGCTCCTGTCAGAGAATCGGCGCAGTCTTGCCGAATTGACGTCTGGCTCTGGCGCGCGCGGTTCTGCAAAACCCGCGCAATTGCGGCGAAAAGGGTCGGAGAGGGCGAGGTCAGCGTGGCGCGACGCGGCGACGAGATCGTGGTCGAAAAGCCAGGCCGATCGGTTCGGCCGGGCGACCGCCTGGTGCTCAACTTCGGCGACCGCCGCATTGGCCTCACGATCGAGGGGCTGGGAGACCGGCGCGGCTCGGCAAGCGAAGCGCGCGAACTCTATCGCCTGACGGATCAGCCGACGGGCTAGCCCCACGCATGCGCGCGTGTTAGCTCTCGCGACACTAAGAGGGGGCATGATGAAGCTCGGTTGCGGGAAACTCGAAATTACGCTTTGGCGTGTCGGTGTTCTGGCGCTTATCGGTTCGCTCGCCGGCTGCACTCCCTATCCGTTACCCGGACCCCTGCACTACGGGCGCTGCGGACCGGCCGCGCATACGGAATCTTACCCGCACGCGAAGTACAAGCGCGACGCATATGGCTGCAAGTCGGACGATAATGGCTATCTCGAAGGCGCCGGACAGGGCGATCAAATGAAGAACTGAACGGTGCTGGCGGGTCGTCTAACCGGTAAGGCTCGACTCGTCCGCAGCGGTTTTGTTGATTGCCGCCGAGATCGGGGTAATCGCGCGTCGCTCATCGCTGATCGAATTGCAGCGAATCGGCATTAATGCGCACAGAGGGAAGACTTCAGCTTTTCCGTTTAGTCCCAACGTGTCGCGAAACCACGGATCATCCAGTTCGGCGTGATGAATGGTCGGCCCGAGACGCCCGACCTTCACTGATCCATGGCCTCAAGTCCCCGCGCGGCTTAGCGCGGGGGATTCGCGATTACTTCTTTGCGCAGACAACGACGGTTTTTACGCCATCGGGGCCGCTACAGGAGGCTCCGGTCACGCTGCTGACATGCAACGTCGCGCCATCGCCGATGCAATAGGCGCTGATCATGACTTCGCCGCCGGCGCAATCGGCTTTCGGCTGATCGCTCATTACGTGGAATGCGGCGCTAGTCCCTCCTGAACTCATCGCTCCCGCGTCACCTTTTGACCCGGCCTCGCCTTTAGGCCCGGTAGCTCCCGTCTCTCCCTTGGCGCCGGCTAGGCCAGTCTCGCCCTTGGGTCCCGGCATTCCTGTCGCCCCGGCAGTTCCCGGATCGCCGCGCGGTCCCGCTGGACCCGCGACGCCAACTGTTCCGGGATCGCCTTTGGGTCCCGCTGGTCCAGCAGCGCCCGGCTCACCCTTTGGCCCGGTCTGCCCGGCTGTTCCGATCGCGCCCGCATCACCCTTCTGCCCCGCCGGCCCCGCAGGTCCCGCCTCGCCTTTGGGTCCCAGCGGTCCCGCTTCGCCCTTAGCTCCAACCGCGCCCGCTTCGCCCTTTGGCCCCGGCGGTCCGGCCATTCCGACATCGCCCTTTGCGCCGACAGGCCCATTCTCGCCTAACGGTCCCGCCGGACCCACGGCGCCAGCAGGTCCCGCAGGACCGGCCTCGCCAACTTCACCTTTTGGCCCTTGCGGTCCCGTCGACCCGACCGGACCGGCTGGCCCGGCTTCGCCCTTGAGCCCCGGCGGTCCGACTTCGCCCTTTGGTCCCGGAGCTCCCGCCGCGCCGACAGGGCCAGGATCCCCCTTGGCGCCCGAATTTCCCGGCGCGCCAGGGTCCCCCTTAGAACAAGCCGACACTGCTAAAAGCGCGCAAATCGCTACCGAGGCCAAAGAAATTCGCAACTTTCCCTCCTATATCGAACGCAAGATCACGACATTAACCTAATCGTAAACGGAAATCATCGCGCTGCACCGGACACGACGGTGTCAATTTTTGAAGAGGCTGCAAATCAGGGAGCGCCGGCAGGCAGCGGTCGCGCATCATGAGCGTCGCCATGCTCGAGCTCCGCGTCGATCTCGGCGCCGACGAGCACGACCAGCGCGCTCAACCAGAACCAGAGTAGTAAAACCACCGGCGCGGCCAACGACCCATATGTTTTGTCATAAGATCCAAAGCGCGACACGTAGTAGGAAAACAGCCCTGAACCTAACAACCAGAGCGCGGTCGCTATCGCGGCGCCCCAGGTAATCCAACGCCACTTCGCCTGCCGACGGCAGGGGCCGTAGCGATAGATCACGGCCAGCGCGAGGCCTACCACCATGGCCAACATCGGCCAGCGCCCGATTGCGAGGGCCTCTACGGTGGAATTGCTGATCCAGAGCCACGGAGCCGCCACAGGCAGAACGGCGATCGCCGCAAAAGCGAAAGCGGCAAACACGATGGAGCCGAGCGTCAGAATCAGCGCGGTCCCCTGCTGGACGAACACGTTGCGTTCCTCAATCGTTTCGTTGGCGATGTTAAGCCCGGTCATCAGCGAGGAGACGGCGGCTTTCGCGGACCAGAGCGCCAGCGCGATGGAAATCACCAGCGCCACGTTGAGGGTCGAGTTGCTCTTGGAGGCAAAGCTCTGCAGCGCGCCGGATAGAAGATCAAACGCAGCCTGCGGCATCAGTCCGGCATAGGGTCCAAGGCTCGCCGGCACATTATGGGGATCGGCAAATATTCCGTAGATCGAAACAAAGGTCGCGATGGCTGGAAAAATGGCCGTCATGGCGTAGAACGCGACGCCCGCAGCCACGAGCATGAGATTGTCGCGGCTTATGCGCATGATCACGTTCCAGGCGATCTGGAACAGCGCCTCAATCCGGACTTTCCTGTATTTGCGATTAATTACCGGCCGAACCCGCTCAATCAGATGCTTTGCGATTAAAGACATCCAGCGGTCCCGTACAATTGGCTCGGCGAGCAAACGAATATAGCGTGCTCATGTTCCGCACAAATTGCCGCGATCAAAAAAGGCGTCGTTCGCCTCGACGTTTCCAAGAACTAGCCAGAAGCCGGGCCGCATTCACTCGCGATCATCGAGGAGCGGCTCTAGTCCCCTTTGCTTAGGCCTTGAGCCGGCGCTGCGCTCGGCAGTCGCATGGGCGGCGCGGTCGCAACGGCGCTCCGCGACGGCGCAAGCATCGCTGTAGCCAGTTCATGTTTTCCCCGCGCGCTCAGGTAGACTGCGGCAGCCTCGCGATCGTCGGGACTCGCGGCGCTATAGTCTTTGGCCTGAAGCTCGTGAATCCAGCCGTCCTTTGGACCCTTAGCGGTGAAATGGGCGATGGTGAGCCACATCAGGCCCCGAGCGGTCTGGCGCGGGACGCCGTCGCCGCGGAACAGGAGATGACCGAGCAAAGCCTGGGCGCCGTGATGGCCCTTCTCGGCGGCGAGCCCCAACCATTTCGCGGCGCGCATATTGTCCTTGTCGAGGCCGCCGGCGCCGTCGACGAACATGCGCGCCAGGCGATACTCGGCCTCGGGGTCGCCGAAGCGAGTCGCGGCCATTTCGAACATCTGGACCGCGCGTTCCGGGTCCGGATTAACGCCGCTGCCGGAGATGCCGGTGAGGCAGTAGACGCCCACCGAAACGAACGCGTTGGAAATCGCGGCGACGTCGCGCCGGTCGTAGTCGTCCTCGTCGTAATTATCGACGATCTCGTCGAAATATTTATAGGCCTTGACGTCGTCACGCGGCACCATGTCGCCCGTGGCGTAGAGCGATCCGAGTTTCCACTGCGCCAGCGGTTCGCCACCCTCGGCGGCGTAAGTCAGCGCCTGCAGCGAACCTTTCGCGTCACCGGCGTGCAACTCGTCAACGCCGGTGCGCAACGCTTCGCGGGCGCTGGAGAAGGTGCGAGACGGCGAAATCTTGGCGGGAGGCGCTGCGCCGTCGGACCCGTCCAGGGCCAACGCGGGCGAGGCCAGGGCTACGAGCCAAAACGCCAGAACCGCTGTGCGACGCCCAAACACGGCGCCGGCTCCGAATTCAAAATTCACTGCCGCGCGCATCCGCAAAATATACTCCACCCCGCCCTGCCGCGCAGCTCGCCTTCGAGCTGCAATTCCCGGCAAGACCGATGACTTTCGTCACCGTTTACATCAGCGAGTTAGCTCGGGGTTTATGGCGCAATCGCGGCGCGAACCAGCTCGAAATCCGGTGCCCGCGAGTTGATCTCGCGCTGTTGCGCAAATGCAACGACGACCTCACGCAACTCTTCGAGATGTGTCAAATTTGATCAAGTCGCGCGCGCGCCGCCTCCAGCTTTTCGATGCGCGCCAGCGCGGCATCGCGGCGTTCATGGTTTTCGTCGACGATCTCTTGCGGTGCGCGCGCGAGGAAGTCCGCGTTGGCGAGTTTGGCGTCCACTTTGGCGACCTCGCCCTGCTCCTTGGCGATGTCCTTCTGAAGCCGGGCGCGCTCGGCGTCGAAGTCGATCAGCCCGACCAGCGGGAGCGCCGCCAGCGTGTCGCGCACCAGGATCGGCAGCGAGCCGGCGGGAGCCGCCTCGACCAGGTCGATGGTGGAAATGCGTGCGAGCCGCTTGATCGTGTCGGCCCAACGCTCGGCAATTCCAGCCGTGACAGGGTTCGCCTTGACCAGCGCAAGCGCAACCTGCGCGCCGGCCGGCACGCCCATCTCGGAGCGCACCGAGCGGATCTCGGTGATGAGATCGACGACCCAGCCGATTTCGCGCTCGGCGTCGAGGTCGATCGCAAAATCGCCGTCGGGCCAGGGGCCCAGCGCGAGCACGCTTGCGCGTGGGGTTCCCTCAGCGCCCTTGATCGCCCAAAGCTCCTCGGTGACGAACGGCATGAACGGGTGCAAAAGCGCGTAAGCGATATCGAGCACATGCGCGATCGTGGCGCGGGTCTCGGCTTTGGCGGCGTCGCTCGCTTCGCCCTGCAGCACGGGTTTGGCCAGTTCGAGGATCCAGTCGCAGAACACGCTCCAGGTGAAGCGATAGACGGCGCTGGCCGCGTCGTTGAAGCGATAAGACTCGATCGCCGCGCTGGTCTCGGCGACCGCCTTGGACGCCTCGCCGAGCATCCAGCGGTTCAGCGGCAGCGCGACCGTGTAGGGGTCAAAGCCGGCGACGCGCACGCAGCCGTTCATCTCGGCGAACCGCGAGGCGTTCCAGAGCTTGGTCGCAAAATTCCGATAGCCTTCGACGCGCGACAACGACAGCTTCACGTCGCGCCCCTGCGCGGCCATGGCCGCAAGAAAGAGGCGCAGCGCATCGGCGCCATAGGGTGCGATCCCCTTGGGGAATTCCTTTTTGACGTCGGCCGCGACCTTGGCGGCTTCGCCCTTGTTGGCGATCGCCTCGGTTCGCTTGGCGACCAGCGCGTCGAGCGCGATTCCGTCGATGATGTCGAGCGGGTCGATCACGTTGCCCTTCGACTTCGACATTTTGGCGCCCTTCTCGTCGCGGACGAGCGCGTGGATGTAGACGTCGCGGAATGGGACGTCTGGCTGGAAATGCAGGCCCATCATCATCATCCGGGCGACCCAGAAGAAGATGATGTCGAAACCCGTCACAAGCACGCTGGTGGGGTAATAGCGGGCCAATTCAGGCGTCTGATCCGGCCAGCCCAGCGTCGAGAACGGCCAGAGCGCCGACGAGAACCAGGTGTCGAGCACGTCTGGATCACGCGGAAAACTCTCGGCCAGCCGCTCCGGCGAACTCGCTAGGGCCTCCGCCTCGTCGCTGGTCAGGGCGCCGCGCTTGACCCCGTCGGACAGCGCATTCGCAAGCGCCGTCGCCTCGTCCTCCTCCACATAGGTCTCGCCCCAGGGGGAGCTCCACGCAGGGATCTGATGCCCCCACCAGAGCTGCCTCGAGACGCACCAGGGCTGAATGTTCTCCAGCCAGTCGAAATAGGTTTTCTCCCAGTTCTTCGGCACGAAATTCGTGCGGCCCTCGCGCACGGCCGCAAGCGCCGGCTGCGCCAAGGTTTTTGCATCGACATACCATTGGTCGGTAAGCCAGGGCTCGATCGGCGTCTGCGAGCGATCGCCGTGCGGGACCATGTGCCCGTGCGGCTCGATCTTGCGGAGCCGCCCCTCGCGCGCCATTAGGCCCACCACGCGACTGCGCGCCTCGAACCGGTCGACGCCGTCGAGCGCCTCGACCAAGCGGGTCAGTTCGTGATCGCCCGCTTCGATCCCGTCGAAGAATTCGAGATTGCCTTTCAGCGTGACGCGCCCCTCGGCGTCGAGCACGTTGATGGGACGCACGCCCTCGGCCTCATGCCGCTTGCCGACCTCGAAATCGTTAAAGTCGTGCGCGGGCGTGATCTTCACCGCGCCCGTGCCTTTCTCGGGATCGGAATATTCGTCGGCGACCACGGGGATCAGGCGCGTCACCAGCGGCAGCCGCAGCTTACCGCCAATCAGATGCTGGAAGCGCGGATCGTCGGGATGCACCGCAACGGCGGTGTCGCCGAGCATCGTCTCGGGCCGGGTGGTGGCGACGGTCAGGACCTCGTCGGTCTCCTCGCCGTGCGCGTCCACCACGGGATAGTCGAGGTAGTAGAGATGCCCGTTCGGAGATCTCGCCAGCGCCTTGCGCAGCGCGGCTTCTTCGAATGGCGCCTCCACGTCTCCGCTCGCCCATTTGAACGCGCCCTTGCACTCGACCTGCTGCACTTCGAGGTCGGAGATCGCGGTCTGGAATTTCGGGTCCCAGTTCACGAGCCGCTTGGCGCGATAGATCAGCCCGTCGCGATGCAATTTCACGAACACCTTGGCGACCGCCTTGGACAGCCCTTCGTCCAGCGTGAAGCGCTCGCGGCTCCAGTCGCAGGAGGCGCCGAGCCGCTTCAACTGGCCGACAATGGCGCCGCCCGACTCGGCCTTCCAGGCCCAGACGCGCTCGAGGAACTTCTCGCGGCCCATCGTCCGCCGATCCGGCTCCTGCCGCTCCATGAGCTGGCGCTCGACCACCATCTGGGTCGCTATTCCAGCGTGATCCGTGCCGGGTTGCCAGAGCACGTCGCGGCCCTTCATGCGCCAGTAGCGGGAGAGAACGTCCTGCAATGTATTGTTGAGCGCGTGGCCCATATGCAGGTTGCCGGTGACGTTGGGCGGTGGGATCACGATGCAGAACGGCTCAGCGTCGGCGCGATCGGGACGTCCGGCGCGAAAAGCGCCCTCGGCTTCCCAGCGCGCCGCGATGCGGCTCTCGATTGCCGAGGTCTCGTAAGTCTTTTCCATCATCGGAAGTCGCCTGGAGCGAGGGCCGGCGAAAAGGCCGGCGAAACAGCCCGCTTAATGCCAGCGCACGGCCGAAAGTCAACGCGGGCGGATGGCGTTTCGGACTTAGGACGCTTCGGCGAAGGCTTCCCTGCGCACATGCGCCACCGCATCGCGCAACACGTCGAGCCCCGCGCCCCGGCGTGGCGCGAAAGTCGAGAGATGGCGCCGATACAGCCGCGCGCCGGGCCGCCCAGCGAACAGCCCGAGCAAATGACGCGTCATATCGGCCAGCCGCGTCCCCTTTTCGAGCTCTCTGGCAAGATAGGGTTCGTAGGAGTCGAGCGCTGCGAATGCATCCGTGTTTGGCGGACTTTGACCAAAGATCTCGGGATCGACGCCGAGCAGCAGCTCCGGTTCCTGATAGGCGGCGCGGCCAAACATAACGCCGTCGACGACGACAAGCTGCGCCCGCGCGGCGGCGAGATCGGCAAGCCCGCCGTTGATCGCGATCGGCAGATCGGGCCAAGCCGCCTTGAGCTCATGCACCAAGGGATAATCGAGCGGCGGGATCGTGCGATTGTCCTTAGGGCTGAGACCCTCCAACCAAGCTTTGCGCGCATGCACGATCACGCCAGCGGCGCCCGCACGTGCAACGGCCGACACCATGGCCGACAGCGCCTCGCGCGGCTCCTGCTCGTCCACGCCGATGCGGCACTTGACTGTGATGGGGATGTTCACCGCCGCGCGCATCGCCGCAACGCAATCGCCCACCAGCGCGGGCTCGCGCATCAGGCATGCGCCAAACCGGCCACTTTGGACGCGATCGGAGGGACAGCCGCAATTGAGATTAATCTCGTCATAGCCATAATCCGCCCCGACCTTCGCCGCTTCCGCGAGCCGCGCCGGGTCGGACCCGCCGAGTTGCAGAGCCACCGGATGTTCCGCGTCGTCAAAGCCCAGCAGGCGCTCGCGGGGGCCAAACACAATCGCATCGGCCGTCACCATCTCGGTGTAAAGCCGCGCCCGGCGCGTGAGCGTGCGATGGAAAGCCCGACAATGACGATCGGTCCAGTCCATCATCGGCGCGACGGAGAAACGCCAGCCTGGGAGGGCGGCAGGGTTGAGGGGCAAGATCGGCTTCTCGTTGTGAGAGCGCGATATACCGGGGACCGCGGGGAACGCCAAGGGTCGCGATAGAGAGGGTTGCTATCGGCGGCTCCGATGTCGAATAGCCATGAATGCGGATCGGCATTCAGCCGTACTCAGCCCAGTGCAGTCCATAATACATGCCGAAAAGCCCGATCAGCGACACGAAGAATAGGGCGACGTGCGCGGCAGCGTTGGCGAAAATCCCCCGTTCCAACAACCCCAACCAGCGCTGTAATGGCGATGCGCCGCGCCCACAGACGACAGCCAGGATGCCGACGATAGGAATATGGCCGACCGCGTCGAGGTGGCCAAATTCGGGGATCGCGGAAATGAAGATCAGCGCATAGAACCCCGCGCCAAGGCGAACTAATCCGCAGCCCGTCATCGCGTAAAACGCCAGCATGAACTCGACGAAGCCGGCTCCCACCGTCACCAACGAAGCGGGAAAGCCGGACCCGACATTCGCGTGAGCGGCGACAACCGCCAGAGTCCACGCGAGGTAGACGAATTTTTCGATCGCCGTCCACATCTGGCTGAACGCGAGCGCGCCTGAAAGTATCGGGGCGAGCAAACCCAGGCTACCCAGCGTACCCAACGATGTCAGCGCCAAATACGCGGCTATGCCTCGGAAAAGCAGATAATCTTTCATGTGAAAGACGCCGAATTCAAGAATCCCGAAGCCGTAAAGCACGCAAATTCCAACCGCGCCGATGCTGCAGGTCGATCGTCAAATCATCGAAAGGCCAATGACGAACTGCAGGATTCCGATCCACTGCGCAGTCGCCATCAATTCCGGCGTCAGGATCGCGGTCCCTCGTTCCCAGAGCATGTCCGCGCCATTGTCCCAGAGCAGGAGAAAGAAAGCGCCCGTCGCCACGCGGACTAGCTTCTCCTCGGTGTCGGCGTAGAGACCGAAACTGGAGGTGAGCCATGGCCAACGGCGCGCGACCAAGCTGTCAACGACGAATGCCGCCAGGACCAACAGCAGAAAGCCGACAAGCACCACACCAAATAGCGGCGTGAGCACTTGGCTCAAGGCGACCGGCGGCGCGGTGACGTCGGCTGCCGCGCAGAACCATTTTACATGCGCAATCGCTTACACAGGGATCAGAGCCCCGATGCAGGCGGCGAGGTTGCAGACTGGTTGAGAAAGCGATCGCGGACGCGAGAGTCGTTGCGGAACGGCCATGCACAACAATTCTCCTCGACGATGCACGGAAGCGCTACGGACCGCCCGGATGATAGATGTTGCCTCGCATCACGAGTTCGTGAATTAATACAGTGCGTTCTGGGGAATGTTCATAGGTTCAGGACAACCAAGGCGCCCTTGCGATCCCCTTTCGACCATCCATATACCATCCACACGGATGGAGAAATCGATGGTTAGCAACGTTCGGCCGCTGCGCGAAAAAACCAGCGAGTCCGAAAAAATCACGATCAACCTGGGCTTTGTCGACCTCGGCAGTATCGACCTGCTCGTGCAGGAAGGTTTCTACTCCAACCGCACGGACTTCATTCGGACGGCTATTCGCAATCAAATCGCGGCGCATGCCGAGGCGGTCAAGAAAACGATCGTCCGGCAAACGTTAGAGGTGGGTTTGCGCGACTATAGCCGAGCGGACCTCGAAGCGGTGCGCGCGGCCGGCGAAAAGCTCGCGGTCAGGGTTGTCGGGCTTGCGCGCATCGCTGCCGATGTTCCCGCCGACCTGGCGCTTGCGACGATCGAGTCCATCCACGTCTTTGGCGTCCTGCAAGCTTCGCCCGAGATCAAATCTGCGCTCGCGGACCGCATCCGGTTCGGACCCGATCGCGCCTGAATGGAATGTGAGCATGATAATTGATTTCACTCAGGCCATGCGGCGAGCCACGCTCGCGACCCGCGCCGGCGATCTCACCGAGGCGTCGCGGATCATTCAGGACGCTCTTGCAGGGCGCCAGGAGAACCGCGAAGCGCCCTCTACACGTCAAAGCTCGCAGGAAACCACGCGGCCTTTGTTGCTTGCGCAGGAGTCAGCGCGGTCCACAGCCCCGGAGCAGCCTAATAGAGACAGACCGAGTTCGAACGCCAGCGCTCAAAAACGCAAGCGCTGGCCGCTCGGCGATGTTTTGAACGTTCTGCGCGAAGCCAAGACGCAGTCGGCAACCCTGAAAACGCCCTCGATCAGGCCGTCATCGGCTCCACGTTTGCCTGAGGGCGCTGAGTTTTTGACTCGAACGTTTGCGGGCCCGGGCGGGACGCGGAGCTACAAGCTTTACGTCCCGGCTTCAGCGCCCAACATACGCGGATTGGTCGTCATGCTGCATGGTTGCACGCAAAACCCGGATGATTTCGCTACCGGCACTAATATGAACGCCGTCGCCGAGGCGAATGGCTTGCTCGTCGCCTACCCCGCCCAGAGCCGGTCTGCCAATCCGTCGAACTGCTGGAACTGGTTCAATCCGGGAGATCAGCGACGCGACGCCGGGGAGCCCTCGATCATTGCCGGGTTGACGCGAGAAATCGTTGCAGAGTTTGGATTAGATCGCCGTCGCGTGTTCGTTGCAGGCCTATCGGCGGGCGGCGCCATGGCCGCCGTAATGGGCGAAACCTACCCCGACGTCTATACCGCGGTCGGGGTTCATTCCGGGCTTCCCTATCGGGCCGCAAACGATGTGATGTCAGCGCTTGCCGCCATGAAGGGAGCAGGCGACGCCCCTCTGTCAGCAAGGGCAGCCAATGCGGGACCACGCGCGCGCACGATTGTGTTTCACGGCGATCGGGATCGGACGGTCCACCCCGTCAATGCAGATCGTGTCGTCGAGGCTGCGCTAGCCCACGCGGAAGTCAGGCCTACAGCGACGGTGCAACAGGGCGACGATCGGGCAAGGCGGCGCGAAACCACAGTATTTGCAGGCTCGGACGGCATTCCTTTGGTCGAGGTCTGGCGCATTGATGGCGCGGGCCACGCTTGGTCTGGTGGAAATCCCGCGGGGTCGTTCACCGATTCCGAAGGTCCGGACGCGTCAAAGCATATGGTTCGGTTTTTCCTGCAGGATTCCTCTGTCTGACGCCGCCCCCACGCGCGAGACAGGCCGCCGCCCCGATGGCGACGGCCGGCTTAGAAATCCTGCAAAGACTTTGTGGGCTCATGGATCGGACAATGATTGTGCGTGGAGCGGAATTTCGCTGACTTTTCGTAAGTGCTTTTTCTCGCGCGCATCACGGAGCCGAGCGGGCGGTGCGCGGCGAGACCGTGCCAGGGGCTGAACGAAAATCCGTCTTCGATTTGCGCGATTGCTTCAGGACCGGCTGTGTCCTGAGGTTCAACGCTGATCCGGCCAACACTCATATATGAGCTCTGGTCCTCTGGCCACGGAACCGAAGAATCCTCGATCGGCATGCTGTCGACATCCGTGCGTGGCTGTACCTTTAACTGTCGTCACCGCCAGCAACTTAGGCTCGCCCAAGAATTTCTTGGCGCTCGGCGCGGCAAACGCGGGGCTGTTGACGAGAACGAAGTCTTGCGTCTTCTCGCCCTCGCTCCCCGGCAACCGTTCGCCCTCGACGCCGACAATCTTGATCGCCATCCCACGTGGCGTCGAGACCGCGTCATCCATGATGTCGCCCGGAATCGTGGAGAGCCTGAGATGGACGGTATAGACGCCCGCCTTCGCGAACATCCCTTGCGCCAATCCCGGAGGCAGACCAGCGGGAACGGTGAGCTTGCCCCGCATGACGCCGTGGGTCTTCGCGTGAACACTGCGCGAGGCGAAACTAGAATCAGCGAACGTCTTCTCGCTAATGCTGTTCAGAGTCTCTCCAAGTTGCTCGATAGTCTGGGCCTCGTCGTCTTCCAGATGCTCCATCGAGGAGTCATAAAGGATCGGCGATTACGAGATTGGCATGAGACTTCCCGGTTTTAATTGGTGATAAAACCTGGGGAAGACATGGTTGTTCCGCGCTCGACCTACTCAACGGGCCATGGGTTACACCGCTACTCCGTCGGCGCCGGCTTGACCTCGATAGGTCCGTGGCGCGGTTCGGTCGCCGCTTTCTCCAACCGGGGCTTAATCGAGGAAATCGTCCGCTCAGTTTCGGATGCCCAACCTGGAGGCGCGTCCATCGTCGGGCCGTTGCCAGGGCCCGCGACCATGTGGACTACTTTGTAGCCGCGCATCTTCAATTCGCGCAGGAAGTCTGGAAGCATCGCTGCGGTCCACGGCTTGTCATCGTGAAGCAACACCATGCCGCGCTTAGGCTTTTCGAGCCGCGCGAGGATAAGCGCCAGCTCCTGCTTCGGCGTCATCTTCACCCAGTCGGACGCCCAGAGGTCGGTACCGAATATCCCGACATTGTGGGCGCCGAACCAGCCGCGCAGGTCCGCCGTGTCGGCAAAGCCGGGAAAGCGGAAGAACGGCGCGTGCAGCTTGAGCCCACCAAGGTCCGCCGGCGCGCCTTGCGGTATATCCTGTGCATAGGCCGCACGCTCGACCGCGATCATCCCTTTCAGAATGTCGGCGCGCGCCGCCGCCTCGCTCATGTAGCGCAGCGTGGGCTGTGGATGCGTGTAGGTGTGATAGGCGACGGTGTGACCCTCCAAGACCTCTCGTCGCGCAAGATCAGGCAGCGCATCGACCTTGCCGCCAATGGCGAAAAATGTCGCGCGCACGCATTCGTCGGCAAGCGCCCGCAGCACTTCGGGCGTGAAATGCGCATCCGGGCCGTCGTCGAAGGTCAGGATCACCTCGTGATCGGCGAGCCTGATCGTCTTGTCGTAGGTCTTCAGGCCGACCTGCAGGCCGCCTTGCGTCCCGACCTCGACCACGCGGGAGGTTCCTAGCTTGTCGAGCCCGCAATCCGCGCGCGCGAGTCCGCCAGTGGACAAAGTCAGCGCAAGCACCGCCGTAAAAATACGCATCTAAAACTCCTTGTGCCGGCCCGTCGCGCGAATACGCTTGAGCGGTCAACCCCCGCGCGTTAACGGTTACTTACGTTGATGGCCTTATTTTCGCAGCGAGACTGTCTCTTAAGCCGGTGCCCATGCCGTCGCGTTTTCCCTCAACTCCACGCCTCCTCCTGCTTGCCGTGCTTTGCGCCTGGCTCGCCGGGTGTGGCGGAAGTGCAACCGTCATGGACGGAGGCCTGCTCGAATTCGACGCCGATCTGCCCAAGCCGCATGATTACCCCGTGCACGGCATCGACGTCTCGAAATATCAGGGCAATGTGGATTGGAACGCCGTCGCCAACAGTGGCGTGAAATTCGCCTGGATCAAGGCGACCGAGGGCCGCGACCACCTGGACGAGCATTTTCTCACCAATTGGCAAGCCTCGAAGCTGGCGGGCGTTCCCCGCGGCGCCTACCATTTCGTCTATTGGTGCCGGTCTCCGATCGAGGAGATAACCTGGTTTGAGCAGAACGTGCCTGTAGAGGAGGACGCGCTCCCTCCGGTGCTCGATGTCGAATCGGACTCCGAATCCAAGACTTGCCACCGACATCTCGATCGCGAGCAGACCCTCAAAGACATAAGATACATGCTCGAAGAGATGGAGCGCCATTTCGGCAAGCGGCCGGTCATCTACACCTCGGTCGACTTCTATGAGGCGATCCTGGGCGACGGCGCCTTTGAGGACTATCCGATGTGGGTGCGCTCGACCAAGCATAATCCCTCCGTTCGCTACGGTTCGCGGCCGTGGAAATTCTGGCAATATCAGGCCGATGGGCGCGTGCCGGGGATCGATGGCCACGTCGACCGCAATGCGTTTTGGGGCACGCCGGCGCAGTGGGAATCCTTTATGGTTTCCAAATGAGCGAGCGTCGATGACAGATGCCGGCGTTCCAAAACCGCCCGTAAAAGCCGCCGCCGCCTTGCGTCCACGCGACGCCGCCACGCTTATTCTGGTCGAACGCATCAGGGGCAAAACACGCGTGCTGCTGGGTAAGCGGCATCATGGGCACAAGTTCATGCCCGGCAAGTTCGTATTTCCGGGCGGGGCGGTCGAACCGACTGACCGACGCATGGCGATCGCCAGCCCGCTCGACGAGGCGGTCGAGGCCAAACTGCTCGTCAAGACGCGCAGCAATTCGCGCGATTATGCGCGTGGACTGGCGTTGGCGGCGATCCGGGAGACTTTCGAGGAGACTGGGCTTGCGATCGGCGTCATCGACCATGGCGCGCCGCCCGCGCCTCCGGAAGGGGCCTGGGCGCGGTTCGCAGCGACGGGCGTGTTTCCGACGCTCGAAGGCATCGACTTTCTCGCCCGCGCGATCACCCCGCCGGGCCGCACTCGCCGTTTCGACGCGCGCTTCTTCGTCATGGACGCGAAATGGATTGCTCATCGCGCGGACGGCGTTGTGCACGCCGAGGCGGAACTTACCGAACTGACGTGGACGCCGATCGAGCAGGCGCTCAAGCTGGATATTCCGCAGATCACCCGCATCGTGCTGGCCGATCTTGCAGCACTCGGGGATGGTCCCGTCGATCGCTTCCGACCACGGCCCTTCTACCGTGAGTTACGGGGCGCCAAGCAGGTGGAGACTCTCTGAAAGTTCAGGCGGCCAGCGGCAGTTGCACGTTCGCGGGCGCGAGACGGGCCGCAAGTTCGAGCAGAGCCAAATGATAACCCATCGAGTCGCGCGGCGAGCGCTGAAAGCGGGTGACGACAATCGCCACCAATTCCTGCAGCGTATGGGAATCCGCTTC
>JAYTRP010000255.1:0-5434 GCA_043746145.1 Hyphomicrobiales bacterium
GCTCTCCCGCCTGACCGAAACCCATGGCGAGGTCACGCGCGAACACGAAGATCTCGGGCGCGGCGTCGTTGATCGCATTTCCGAATCGGGACGCCAGACGATCGAGGCGCTGCGTGCCGGCGGCGCGGCGGTCACCGCGCAAATCGAGGAAACACATGCGACGGTCGGGCGCGAGTTTGGCGAGCGAAACGACGGGTTGATCGAGCGCTTGCAGACTTCCGCGGCAGCGTCCTTTGGCGCGATCCGTGGCGAAGGAGAGTCCGTTGCGGCCCAACTCGAGGAATCGAGCCGCCATGTCGCAGCCGTCTGGGCGGAGCTCACGAACGGGTTGGTCGAGCGAATCGATGCAAGCTGCGGCGCACTGGAAAACGCGATGGGCGACCGTGGCGAGACTCTGGTGTTGGGTCTCAACGAAGCCGCCGACCGCTTGCACGAGACAGTTGTCGTGCGCGGTCAAGCGCTCGAAGATATGATCGCCGCTTCCACGGCCCGCCTGTCCAGCGAACTTGACGATCGTTCCTCGCAAGCCCGCGGGGCCTTCGAAGGCTCGGCTTCGCATTGGCTTGGCCAGTTCGACGAGCGCCGCGCGCAATTGCGCGAGGTGCTGGAACATATCGCCGGTGCGCTTGACACCCAGATCGACGCGGCCGCGCAGCAAGCGGTCGCTGCGATCAGCGCTCAAGGGGATGTCACCAGCGAGCGTTTCAGCGAAACCACGCGCGCCGCGCTCGCGCATTGGGCCGAAGTCTCCAAGTTCGCCGGCGAGAAGTTCGTCCTCGCGGCGCGCGAGGCGTCTGTTCTCATTACGTCCAGCGCCGACAGCATTCACGACACTTTGGGATCGCGTCTCACGGCGTTCGAAAATACGATCGGCTCCCGTGGCGCGGCTCTCGCGGGGACGCTCGCAGAGCAGACCGCGCAACTCGACAAGGAACTGAACGCGCTCGGCGCGCTGGTTGGCGATCAGGGCGGCAGCGTAGTCGAACGAATAGCGGCGCACGCGACCCAGCTCAGCGACAATATCTCGAGCCACGTCGAGGCGATCGACGCCGTGATGTTCAACCGCCGCGCGGAAATCGACGAGCGCCTTGGCGCGCATCGCACCGGCTGGGAAGATGCGACGCAGCGCAAGGTCGAGTCGCTAAGCCATACGCTGGGCGATTTCGATCAACGCCTCGCGGAGCACAGCGACGCGATAGCGGCGACCGCGCAACGCAGCGCCGCGGAAATCGATCAGCGGCTCGGCGACCATCGCGCCGCCTTGCTCGAGGTCACCCAACGTGGAGTCGAGGCGCTCGGCCTGACGCTGGGCGACTTCGACCAGCGCCTTGCCGCCCATTCGGACGCAATGGTCACGACCACCCGGCTCGGAGCCGCCGGCCTGGACGACCGACTCGAAGCGCATCGCACCGCGTTCGAAGTTTCAGCGCAACACAAGGTCGATGCGCTCGGTCAGACGCTAGGCGAGCTGGATCAGCGCCTCGCCGCTCACGGCGAGGCGCTCGACGCAACCACACGACGCGGCGCCGCCGATATTCAGGAGCGGCTCGAAGCGCATCGTGTCGTGTTTGAAGACGTCACGCAGCGCTCCGTCGAGGCGCTCGGGCACACGCTCGGCGACTTCGACCAGCGCCTTGCGGTGCATGGAGACTCGTTTGACGCCACCGCCCGGCGCGGCGCTTCGGAGATCGACGAGCGGCTCGCCGCCTATGGTTCGACTTTCCAGGACGCCACGCAGCGCAGCGTTGAAGCGATCGGACAGACGCTTGGCGATTTCGACCAACGCCTCGCCGCGCATAATGACGCGTTCGACGCGACGGCTAAGCGCGGCGTTTCGGACATCGACGAGCGGATGAGCGGCCATCGCGCCGCATTCGAGGAGGCTACGCAACGTGGGGTCGCGACGCTGGGGCAAACGTTTGGCGAGTTCGACCAACGCCTAGCGTCCCACAGCGACGTGCTCGACGCGACCACGCGTCAACGCACCGATCATATCGTGGCGGCGCTCGGCGACTTCGACCAGCGCCTCGGCGCCCACAACGAAGCGCTCGATTCAACGTCGCAACGTCGGCTCGCCGAATTCATCGAGACGGTTGGCGCGCATCACACCCGGCTCGACGATGTCACCCGCAACCATGTCGAACGCTTCCAGACGGCAGCGCAGATTCAAGGCGCGGCAATCGACGAGGCGCTCGGCGGCCATTCCCGCAATGTCGATGCGGCCCTGCGCGAGGCTTTGGCGTCGTTCGAATCGGCGATCGTGGTCAGCGGCCGGGAGACAACCGAGCGAATCGACACGGAAGTGCGGGCGCTTTCGGGACTGATCGACAGCAAGCTCGGCGCCATCGAGGATTCAGTGGTCCAGGGCGGCGGCGCGCTCTACGAGCGTCTCGGCAAGCGCCACGAGGAATTTGCCGCGCTGGTCGCGAACAGCCTTGATTCGACCGATGCGCGAGCCAGCGAGAAACTGCGTGAGATCGGCGCCGCCCTTGAAGGCCTCGCACAGCGCATCGACGAGGGCCTCGCTGCCCGAGGCCGTTCGATGGAACAGACGCTGGCGAAGAGCACGATCGACGTCGCCCGCGCGCTCAGCGACGGCGGTCGCCAGATCACGCAGGGCATCGAGGAGAAATCCACCGAGGTCGCAACGAATCTGGAGAACAGGACGAATGCGCTGACGAGCGCGCTTTCGATGCTCGCCGAGCGTATCAGCGCAACCCTGGTCAACAAGCTCGACGAGATGACGCAGGCGCTTGGCGGAAGCGCCTCGCGGTTTGAAACCTCGATCGTATCGCCGCTGCGCGAACTCAGCGGCCGGTTCGACGCTGGCGCCGAAGACCTTGCCCGCTCAATGGGCGACCACACACAACGGCTCGACGGGCTGGTCGGCGCGCATGGCGAGACGCTGCGTGCGTCGATGATCAGCGGTACGGACGCAATCAACGCCCGCCTCGCTGAACAGACGCAGGCGTTCCAGCGTGAACTCGCGGCTTCGCTGATGGCGATCGAGGCGACGCTGGCCTCGCGTGGCGGCGACATCACGCAGACCGTCTCGCTACGCGTCGACGCCTTGCGCGAATTGCTCGAGGGCCGCGGCGCCGAACTCGCCGCTGAAATCGGCGAGCGTGGCGACAAGTTGGCCGAGACAATGAACAGCGCCGGAGATCGCGCGACGCAGACGTTCGAACAACGCGTCAATATGCTGATCGCCCTGCTCACCCGACGCGGCGAGGATTTGGTGGCCTCGATCACCGCGAGCGGCGCGGAATCCACGCGTTCGCTTGGCTTGCTGACGGGCCAGATCAACCGCGAGGTGGAAACTTCGACGGCGGCGCTCGCCGCAGCGGCGGAAGCGGCCACGACGCAATCTGGCGGCGTGGTAGGCGGCGCCTTGGCGCAACTTACGGCCGCGGTGGATCAGGCGACAGGGCAGCTCCGCGCCGCCGCCGACTCCGCCGCCGAGCATACCTCGCAGAGCGTCACCAACCTGCTCGGACGTGTGGCGGAGGAGATCGACAAGTCCGCGTTGCTGGTGAGTACGGCGACCGACGCCGCATCCAACCGCTCCTCCGAGGTGATCGGCGGGCTATTGACCCGGCTCGCGCAAGAAGTGGAAAACGCCAGCGGCACGTTGCAAAACACCGCACGTATCGCCTCGACCCAGTCGCGCGACGCGGTCGGCGGCATGCTGGCCACCCTGTCTGGAGAGATCGAAGCATCCGCCGCGAAGCTCAAGTCGGCAGCCGATTCGGCGTCGGGCGTATCTTCCGAGATCGTCGGCGGCCTGCTTGCACGGCTCGCCGAGGACGTGGAGAGATCAGCGGTCACGCTGCATACGGTCGCCGAATCCGCTTCGAACCGTTCGTCCGAGGCGATCGTAGGGCTGGTGAGCAGGCTCGCTCGGGACGTCGAGAGATCCGCCACCGCGTTGAACGCAGTTGCGGAATCCGCCTCGCGAAACTCGTCGAAAGTCATCGGCGACCGATTCGCGCAACTCGTCGACGACGTCGAAAGGTCCGCCGCGACGCTGCATAACGCTGCGGAATTGGCCTCGACCCGCTCGTCGGAATCGATCGGCGGTTTGATGGCTCAACTTGAAGAAAACGTGGAGAAATCCGCGATAACGCTGCACGATGCGGCGGAAGTAGCCTCCAATCGCTCTTCCGATGTGATCGGCGGAATGGTGGGCCGGCTCACGAGGGATATGGAAAAATCCGCGGCGGCGCTTCATTCGGTTGCTGAATCCGCCTCGAACCGCTCGTCGGAAACGATTGGCGGCCTGATGGCGCGTTTGACACAGGAGGTCGACAAATCGGCCTTCACGCTGCGTGCGGCGGCCGACACGGCGACTTCGCGTTCAAGCGAGGCGATCGGGGCCCTGCTCGGACGCCTGACTGAGGAGTTGGAGACTTCCACCGTAGCGCTTCGCGCCTCGGCGGAGACGGCGACCCAGTATTCCGCGGAAACGCTGACGCCGCTGATTGGCAAGCTGACCGGGGAACTGGACGCTTCGGGAGAAGCGTTGCGGCTCGCCGTCGAGACGGGCGCGAACGTATCCGTTAGGGCGCTTGCTTCGACCGGCGAACGGCTTCGTGGTGAATTGGCCCTTGTGCTCGAGCGGCTCGGACAAACCGGCTCGGCGCTCGACCGCGTGGTCGGCGCGGCAAGCGGCCGGCTTGGCGAAATCCAGGGCGATCTCGGGCAGAAGGTCGAGGATCTGCAGCAATCGCTCGGCGCGATCGCATCGCAGGTCACCGCGCTGGATCGGGTCTCCAGCGAAACGCGCGAAGGATCTGGCGCGCTGGTCGAGCGGCTGGCTGTGGAGACGGCGGCGCTGAGCGCCGTTTCGCGCGACCTCGCCACCAAACAGCAGACGATAGACCTCGCGCTGCAGTATCGTCAGAAGAGCCTGGAGACGCTGATTGCCGAGATTGGCGGCAAGAGCGCGGAGTTCGACAAGGTGATGCGCGACTTCGTCGCCGGCGCCGAGCAGAGCTTCACCCAGGCGGAGGCGCGCGCCAAAGAAGTCGGCGCCTCGCTCACCGCTTCGACCCAGGGAGCGGCTTCGACTGTCACGACCCAGTTCGAGGCGATCCGCGAGAACGCCAACCGTGAACGCGATCGCACGGCTCAGACGCTGCAGGCGGCGTATGATCAGGCCTCCACCCAACTCGCCGACATTATGGAGCAATCGACCGAGAAGTTCCGTGTCTCCGTTGCCGAGGTCAAGCAGATGGCGACCGAGATGCAGCGCGACATCGACCTGACACGGACCGAACTGCGGCGTGGCGTGTTTGAACTGCCAAAGGAGACCAACGAGGCCGCTAACGCCATGCGCCGCGTGGTCTCCGACCAGATCAAGGCGCTGAAGGAACTCGCCGCCGTCGTCTCGCCACACGGCTTCGACCTCTCGGAGCCCGAGTCCGATCCGCCG
>JAYTRP010000256.1:0-16029 GCA_043746145.1 Hyphomicrobiales bacterium
CTAACGGGGTCTGGCTCTAAAACTGTGAAGCCGTTAATATAGTAATACGATATTTTTAGTAGACATAGCGGCCGAAAGTGTTCATGTAACGCTCGAATGCCGCATACGCGCGGTCGGATTTCGGGGTCGCATGAACCGCAGAGACTTCCTTCTCTCCTCCCTCGCTCTTTCCCTCGCGCCTACTACGGTACGCGCCGAGCCGGTCAAGGAACTGCGGATCGGCTATCAAAAGACCGCCGTGCTGCTGGTGGTGAAAGCGCGCAAATTGCTCGAGCAGCGCTTCGAACCGCAAGGCGTGACGGTCAAATGGGTTGAATTTGCCTTCGGCCCGCCGTTGCTGGAAGCGGTAAACGCCGGCGCCGTCGACTTTGGTTACACTGGCGATGCGCCGCCGATATTCGCCCAGGCCGCGCGCGCCAAAATTAATTACGCCGCCGTCATCCCGGCCCGCGGCTACGGTCAGGCGATCGTCGTCCCGGAGAACTCGCCGGCGCTTAAGCTCGGCGATCTCAGGGGCAAGAAGATCGCGGTCGCCAAGGGGTCGAGCGCGCATAATTTGCTGATAACGGCGCTCGAGAGCGAAAACATCGCCTGGAGCGACATCAATCCGATCTATCTAGCTCCCGCCGACGCCGCCTCCGCGTTCGCGCGCGGCGCGATTGACGCTTGGTCGATTTGGGACCCCTTCTACGCGATAGCCGAGTTGAAGCAGAAGGCGCGACCGCTGCCAATCAACGCTAAAGCGACGATCCAGAACAGCTTTTTCCTTGTAAACCGGGATTTTCTCGACCGTCACGCCGATACCGTCGGCCAGATCAACGAAGAGATTGCGCGAGCGACCGCCTGGGCAACCGAACATCGCAGCGACACTGCTGCGTTGTTCTCGGAGGCGAGCGGGGTCGACATTGCGGCCCAGCAGCGCGCGGTTGCTCGCGCCGAGTTCGGCTTTGGGCCCATGACCGACCAAGTCATCGAGCAGCAGCAGGCCGTCGCGGACCGATTCCAGCGGCTCGGTCTGATCCCAGCGCCGATCCACGTTCGCGACGCTGTCTGGTTCTGGAAGCCCAACGCCTGATCCCGCAGGAGACTGATGTGACCAAACCTCTCGACATGTTCTGGTTTATTCCGGTGAGCGGCGATGGCGCTTACCTTGGTTCCGACAAGGGCAATCGTTCCGCCGATTTCTCCTATCTGAAACAGGTTGCTCAGGCCGCGGATCGGCTGGGTTTTACCGGCGCGCTGATCCCCGCGGGGACGCATTGCGAAGACCCGTTCATTGTGGCGGCGGCGCTAGCGCCAGTGACCGAGCGCCTGAAATTCCTCGCAGCTTTGCGGCCGGGATTGGGAACGCCGACCTATTTCGCCCGCCAAGCCGCCGCGATCGATCGCGTTAGCAATGGCCGCTTTCTCATTAATCTCGTAGCCGGCGGCGATGCCAAAGAACTCGCGGGCGAAGGCATCTTCCTGTCACATGACGAGCGTTACGCCCACGCCGCTGAATTTCTGACCGTGCTTCGCAGGCTGCTCGATGGTGAAATCGTCGATTTCAACGGCCGGTATGTAAGGGTCGAGGGGGCGCGCCAATTATTTCCGCCCGTGCAGAAGAAACTGCCGATCTGGTTCGGCGGCTCGTCCGATCCGGCTCTCGAACTCGCGGCGGATCAGACTGACGTTTATCTAACCTGGGGCGAGCCGGTCCAAGCGGTCGCCGAGAAGATCGAGGCAGTTCGGCGCCTAGCCCGCGCGAAAGGCCGCGAAGTGAAGTTCGGCCTGCGCATCCATCTCATCGTGCGCGAGACGGAAAGCGAGGCCTGGGCCGCAGCCGACCGATTGATCGCCAACATTTCCGACGAGGCGATCGCCGCGGCGCAGCGCAAATTCGCACAGGATTCCGACTCGGTGGGCCAAAAGCGGATGAGCGCGCTGCATGGCGGCGGTCGACGCGACAAGCTACAAATCGCCCCAAACCTTTGGGCGGGGGTCGGGCTCGTGCGTCGCGGCGCAGGCACCGCGCTGGTCGGCGACCCCGCTACCGTCGCACAGCGTTTGCGCGAATATCAAGCGATTGGCGTCGATACGGTGATCGCCTCCGGTTATCCCCATCTCGAAGAGGCCTACAAAGTCGCGGAATTGCTGTTCCCCGAACTCGGGATTGGCGTTGCGCCGCGTCTGACCCATGGCAGCGCGCCTGGAGAATTTGGCGTCGGATCGTTCAAGCCGGCCATCGCGGCTGAATGAAACGCGTCCGCGGCCGCCTTGCCTCCACGGCCGCCGCGTAATTCCGTCCTCCTTCCGGAGTGTCCGAGTATGAGCGACATTGTGGGCCCTTTGCTTCCCGCCGCAAGCGGAGATTGGCGCGTTATTGCCAAGTTCGTGACCAGGTTTGCGCGCCCGACCGAGGTCGCGCTGCCCTGGGCGGTTCCCGCGCTGTTAATTGCGATGTGGCAGATCTCCTCGTTGCTGGGATGGCTTTCCGACAGCGTGCTGCCATCGCCGTTTGCGGTGATCGCCGCGGCGTGGCGGTTGACGCTGACGGGCGAACTACCGCGCGACATCGAAGTGAGTTTCCTGCGCGCGCTCGCCGGTCTGGTGGTCGGCGGCGGTATCGGCTTCGCCTTTGGCCTCGCCAACGGTCTGTCCACGCTAAGCGATCGTCTGACCGATTCGACGCTGCAGATGATCCGCAACCTGCCGCATCTCGCGCTGATCCCCCTGGTCATCCTCTGGTTCGGCATCGAGGAGCAATCCAAGCTCTTCCTCGTCTCGCTGGGCGTGTTCTTCCCGGTTTACGCCAATACCCTGCACGGAGTGCGAAGCGTCGATCCGCAACTGGTCGAGATGGCGAAGAGCTACGGGATGAGCCGGTTCGACCTGTTTCGACGCGTGATCCTGCCGGGTGCGTTGCCATCGATATTTGTTGGGCTGCGCTATGCGCTGGGCGTGATGTGGTTGACGCTGATCGTCGCCGAGACGATCGCGGCGCAGTCGGGCATCGGCTACATGGCGATGCAGGCGCGCGAGTTCATGCAGACCGATGTCGTGGTGCTTTCGATCCTCATCTACGCGCTGCTCGGAAAGCTCGCCGACGTGATCGCCCGGGCGCTAGAGCGATCCTGCCTCGCGTGGAACCCCAACTACCGCAGAGCCTGACGCCAATGACTCAATCGGCATCCCCCGTCACCGCCTTGAGGGTCTCGAAGCGCTATGGCGACAAGCGCGTGTTGCGAGACCTCGATCTGCATGTCCCCGCCGGCGAATTCCTCGCGATTGTCGGTCGCAGCGGTTGCGGCAAGAGCACGCTGCTGCGCCTGATCGCCGGGCTTGAACAGCCCGAGACTGGGCAGATCACGAACGCCGGCGGTCGCCCGGGCGAAGCGCGCTCGATTGCGCGCGTTATGTTTCAGGACCCGCGCCTGCTCCCCTGGGCCCGCGTGCTATCCAATGTCGAGGTGGGTCTCGGCGCCGAACGCGCACGGCCGGATGGGCGGCGACGTGCGCTCGAGGCGCTCGACGCCGTGGGTCTTGCCGATCGGGCGCAGGATTGGCCCGCAGTGCTCTCGGGCGGACAGAAACAGCGCGTGGCGCTCGCCCGCGCGCTGGTCAGCCAGCCGCGCCTGCTCGCGCTCGACGAACCGCTCGGCGCGCTCGACGCGCTGACGCGAATCGAAATGCAGCGCCTGCTCGAGTCGGTCTGGGTGCGCGAGCGCTTCACTGCTATCCTCGTCACCCATGACGTCGCCGAGGCGATCACGCTCGCTGACCGTATCATCCTGTTGGAGGAGGGCGCGGTGGCTCTCGATTTGGCCGTGGATCTGCCCCGCCCGCGCTATCGCGGCGCGCCGGAATTCGGCGCCCTGGAAGCGCGCATACTCGACCGGCTGATTGGCGCCGGCTCAGGCGAGACCTCCGCTGTCGCGGCCTGATCCGGCGGTACAGCAGCGCGCGCGCTGCGATCTTTTGGATCGTGCGCCAGATCGCGAGGCCGGCGAAGGCGGGTTCGAAGTCGGCGAGCTTTAGAGCCATACCCGCATCGCGCGCTCCCGGCGCCTCCTGGCCTGCGAGAATGTGTGCGATCGCGAGCGGCGCCGCAAGGGCTGGAATCTCTGGCCCGTCGGCCTTTTCCGCAATACGCGTCCAGCGGCGCTTAATCCGCTCGCCGGCCTTGTCTCCAAACAGACGGACAACCATCGCCGAACGATCGCCACCGAGCCCGGCCGTCAACTTTTGCAGCGGGCGTAACCGGAAAGGTTGGAGAGCCAACCCCAGCGCACCGGCCAACTCGACAACCAGATCGCGAGGTTCTGTAATGCGAGTTCGGTCCCGGCGCGAAAGCTGACGGCGGGATGGCCGGGCAGGCGGTCGGGCAACAATTCGAGGTCCGGCGTGTCGGCGAGCGCAACCAGACGCCCCGAGATCGGCGCAGCGCCTTGAACAGTGAAACGCTGGCGCTGCAACTCTTGCCAGCCGAAGCGCTCGATCCATCGGCCGCCGCGAAACAGGCGCAACTTCCGCCCGACCTGACCAAGGATCGCCGCCGCGACTGCGGGCCCTGCGGCGGCTTGGTTGGAGGCGCTGAGCGGCGCCTCCACCGCCCGCACCCGCGCGAACCCGTTCGCGAGTTCCCGCACCGTCGCGCCGGAAAGTGCCGGCACGCTCGAAGCGCGCGTGAGCAGCACGACGCCCGCGCGCCGCGCCTCCGCATCCAGCACGCCTATCCCGGCGACGAACTCCCTGCCGTCCGCGATGTCGCAGCAATGCGAGCCCGCGGCGATGCATGCGCGGGGCACGTTATAGTCCATCGCCTGTAACGGACCCGAGGCGTCGATGACGATGTCAGGCCGATGCTCCGCCAGCACGCCGGCCAAACAGGCGATAGCGGTTTCGTGCGAGCAAACGATAAAGCGGATCGCGCAGCCCGCGCGGCGTAAAGCGCAGGACGCTGAGCGCGCGACAGGGCCAGCCGAGCCCGGCGAAGATCGCGATGACGGCATCCGTGTTCCGGAGCGCGCGGCCTGCCTGCACCACGATCATGGTTTCGGGATTTGCGGGATCGATGCCGAACCGACGATACAGCGCCGCGCCCGTTTTGCCCTGCATCGAGGCTAGCCGGAAATGGCCGGCGCGGTCATGGCGCAGGATGAATTGCGCGTTCGCCGAACACAGCACGCATCGGGCGTCAAACACGATGATAGGAGGCTCAACGTCGCTCATGCGACCCCCGGTCCATTGGTTGAAATCTACTGGGGATAACGAGATAGGGTGAGGGAATTGCAAGAGGCATCGCTAGACGCGGCGCCTGCGTTCGAAGACGCAGACCAATGCCACGGCGAGTTGCTCAGTGACGCCTGCGGCGCGCTGGTCGTGATCGAGCGGCTGATCAAATTCCCGTGGGCTGTTCCTAGATAACTTTAGATCGAGGCCAGCGTCTTCTGAGCTGCCTTCAAATGCGGGACGTCAACCATCTTGCCGTCGATCCCCAGGGTTCCCGCGCCCGGGTTGGCGGCGAAAGCCTCGACAATTCGTCGGGCATGCGCAATCTCGTCGTCGGATGGCGCGTAGCAACGGTTGATCGTCGCGACCTGATCGGGATGAATCGCCATGCGGCCGAGAAAACCGTCGCGCCGCGACCGGCGGCACTCACGCTCCAGACCCTCGACATCGCGAAAATCCGCGTGGATCGTGTCGATTGGCGTAACCCCGGCGGCGGACGCAGCAAACAAACATTGCACTCGGGCGACCTGATAAGGAAACGTCCAGGCGCCGTCGCTCTCCTTATTGTCGGTGGCGCCGATCGCCGCGGCCAAATCCTCCGCGCCCCAGGTGAGCGCCACAAGCCGCGGGGGTGGCGGCGTATAGGAGGCAAGGCCGAACATCGCCGCCGCCGTCTCCGTCGCGACGACGGCGATCTTCACCGAACCCTGCGGCATTCCGGCCTTGGCTTCCAACGCGTCGAGATAATAGCCGATGCGAATGATGTCCTCGGCGCCATTGGCCTTGGGGATCAACAGCGCGTCGAGGCCGGGCTTTACAATGGCCGCGAGATCGTCGAGCGCAAGCCCGGTATCGAGTGCGTTGATGCGCGCTAGGAATGACCAAGGGCGCGCAGAGCGACCGTCGAGCAGGCGGGCGACATGCTCGCGCGCCACGGCTTTCTGCGCCGGAGCAACCGAATCTTCGAGATCGAGAATTAGCGCGTCAGCGCCGGAAGTCTGCGCCTTGGCGAACTTGCGCTCGGAGTCGCCCGGGACGAATAAAAGCGAGCGCAGCCTCATGCCGGTTTCCTCAGCATCAGGGCGACGCGGCGGCACGTACAGACGATCTCGTTCCGCTGATTGAAGCCCTTGTGTTCGAACGTGACAATGCCCTGCGTCGGACGTGACTTGCTGTCGCGCAATGCGACGACTTTCGACTCCGAACGGATCGTATCGCCAGCGAATACGGGCTTGGGAAACGCGACTTCCTCCCAGCCGAGATTGCCGACCGTCGTTCCCAACGTAGTGTCCTGAATGGATAGCCCGACGACCAGTCCGAGCGTGAAAATCGAATTTACCAGCGGCTTTCCGAACTCAGTCGTCTTCGCATATTCGTGATCGATGTGGATTGCTGCGGGATTATAGGTCAACGCGGAGAACAGGATGTTGTCCATGTCCGTAACCGTTCGCCGAATTTCGTGGACGAAGGTCTGGCCGACTTCGAACTGCTCGAAAAATTTCCCGCCCAAAACGGCCTCCCCTATTGTTTGATCGTGTGGGCGCGCGCAGCCCTCAAGAGGTTGGTGAGGAGGATACCCACAATCTCGCCGCCCCCGGCTCGCGCCGTGTCTGCACTCAAGCGTCCGCTCCCTTGATCTCACCAACAAGCTTGACAGCTTTCCCGCCTGTTGTAAACATGCTTACGATATAAGCCGCCAAGATCGAAAATTTGGCCGATAAAGGGAGGCGCTATCATGAGCATCGATATATTTCGCGATGGCGCAATCGCGGGCCCGTCGTCGCAATGGCCAAACTGATCACGTGTGAGCTGCACTGCGGGGCTGTCGACAGGCGCCTGCGGTTGTTCGGTGGTTGGAGCTTCATGTGGGAATACCCGATCCGCCGCGCCTATGCGGACGCGAGCGTCGTTAAATTCGTCGGCGGTTTGGTTGAGGTGATGAAGACAATTGCTGCTCGTGACACGGTTCAGGGCCGACTGACGCGAAGAGCCAAACGGGAGTGAGGGCCGTGGCTTGACCAAGGACCTGAACACGGGGTTGCGTTTTGGCTTCCTGATCCACGACGTGTCGCGCCTGCGTCGCGTTGTCGTGGATCGGGCGCTGAAGCCGCTCGGCATTACGCGCGCGCAATGGTGGGTGCTTGCGTTTCTTTCTCGCCGTGACGGCATGACGCAGACCGCGCTCGCCGCCGACCTCGATCTGACGAAGGTCGCGATTGGCGGGTTGCTCGATCGCATGGAAGCGGCCGGCTTTGTCGAGCGCCGCGCCGATCTGAACGACGGGCGCGCGCGACGCGTCAATCTCACCCGAGCTGGCGCCAAGTTGGTGACCGCGATCCGCGACAATGTCGAAACGGTCGAGCTTGAGATTCTCAATCGCATTCCCGACGAGGCGTTGGCGCAAACAACCGAAACGTTGCGGTTGCTCAAGCAGACCTTGCTCGAGATCCTCGGCGCCGATGCCGCCGAGGGCGACACAGCCGAAGTCGAAAACACCATTTGCGAGGAGAGTTGACGTGCGTGGATTGCAGGCCTGTGCGGATCGCGGGGCGTCCGATGTCGCAAGCGGCGCATGGTCCGTCGGCGGGTTTCATATCGTGGCGCTGCCGGCTTTGACCGCCAAGGGCAAGATCAGCCGCATCGTCGCGCAGGGTCAAGGCGCTGGCCCCGTGTCGCTTGGGCGTATGGACACCGACATGGTTGTGACGGAATATGGCGCGGCTAATCTGCACGGCCTCGGTCATAACGCGCGCGCGTTGGCGCTAATTGAGATCGCTCCGCCGGAGCAAACACGGACGGTTTAGTGAAAGTTGCGCGGCGCTCGCCGCTGAATTCTAATAAAAGGAGGAAACGCCATGGCGAACCGCAAAGTCATCATCAGCTGCGCTGTGACCGGCTCGATCCACACGCCGTCAATGTCGCCGTATCTGCCCGTGACCGCCGAAGAGATCGCCCAAAGCGCGCTGGGCGCAGCCGAGGCGGGCGCGGCGATTGTGCACCTGCACGCGCGCAATCCCGGGGATGGCCGACCCGATCAGAGCCCGGAAGCGTTCGAGCCGTTCCTCAGGGTGATCAAACAATCCTCCAATGTCGTCGTGAACCTCACAACCGGCGGCGCGCCCTATATGACGATCGAGGAACGCCTGAAGCCGGCGACGCATTGGAAGCCGGAGGTCGCCTCCCTCAACATGGGATCGATGAATTTCGGCCTGTTCCCGATGTTGAAACGTTACAAGGAATTCAAGCATGATTGGGAGCCCAAGATGCTGGAGGGCTCACACGATCTGGTGTTTCGCAACAGCTTCAAAGATATCCGTTTTGCGCTCGACACCCTGAACGCGACCGGGGCGCGCTACGAGTTCGAATGCTACGACACCAGTCATCTCTACAATCTGCAGTATTTCCTCAGTGAGGGTTTGGTTAAGGCCCCGTTGTTCATCCAGACCTGTTTTGGCCTGCTTGGCGGCATTGGCGCTCATCCCGACGACGTGATGCATATGAAGCGCACTGCGGACCGGCTGTTTGGCGACAAATATCGCTGGTCGGTGCTAGGCGCCGGGCGCAACCAGATGACTGTCGCTGCAATGGCTGCCGCGATGGGCGGCAACGTGCGCGTGGGCCTGGAGGATAGCCTATGGGTCGGCGCGGGCAAGCTTGCCCCTTCGAATGCGAGCCAAGTGACACAAGTTCGCAAAATCATCGAGGGGCTCGGGCTTGAAGTTGCGACGCCTGACGAGGCGCGCGAAATCCTAGAGCTTAAAGGCGGCGACCGCGTCGGCTTCTGAGGCGTAGACGGAGTGTCCTGCTCCCCCGCGAGAGGGGAGGAGACGCACCGCTGATAGGGAGGTACAATCATGACGAGCAAATTGCCTGATCTCTCTGAATTTCGCCTCGAATTTCCCGGCAACGGGCTCGTTCACATCGTCTTCGACGCGCCCAATCGCTCGATGAACGTGTTTTCCGAAGCGGCTATCGTCGAAACGGGCCGGATTGCGCGTTGGCTTGAAGGCGCTGACGTGCGTGGCGCGCTGATCCGCTCCGGCAAGACGAGCGGGTTCTGCGCCGGCGCAAATCTGCCGGAGATCTGGGCCGCCTTTGATTCAATCATGGCGACGCCTTTGCCGCGTCGATTCACGGCAGCATATGATTACTTCTTTCGCCTCAGTTCGAGCCTGCGCGCGCTGGAGACTTGCGGCAAGCCGGTTGCGGCAGCCATTGCCGGCCTTGCGTTAGGAGGCGGCGGCGAACTCGCGCTCGCCTCGCATTATCGCGTGCTCACCGACAATAAACACGCCTCGATTGGCTTGCCCGAGTCACTGGTCGGACTGCTGCCCGGGGCCGGCGGCACGCAGCGCCTGACGCGTCTGGTTGGCGTCGAAGCCGCGATGCCCGCATTGCTCGACGGCAAGCGTTTCTCGGGCGAGGCGGCGGTCTCGGCGGGTCTCGCGCATCGATTTGTGCCTGCGGGCGAGGAGATCGCCGCGGCGGAAGACTGGTTGCTGTCTTCGCCAGAACCGGTGCAGCCCTGGGATCGCGAAGATTGGATCGCGCAGACGCCGTCAGACGTGAGTACGGCGCTCAAGCCCGTGCGGCGTAGCGCAATGAAGAATTCTCTGGGTCATTATCCCGCGATCTTTGCAATTCTGGATTGCGTGGAGTTCGGCCTGCCACAGAGCCTGGACGGCGGCATTCGCAGCGAAATGTCCAGCTTCGCGCATCTGGTGCTGCGCCCGGAACCGCGCGCGATGATCCAGACCCAGTTCCTGGGCAGGGTCGAGTACGAACGACTTGAGCGCAAGCACGAGTTGCCTGATCTGGTTGAGAAGACAATTGTCGCTGTGCGAAGCGAGCTTGAACGCAGCGCAGATCAAAAAGCATCGCTGGCGAGTGCGGGCTTTACAGGCCAAGGCGAAGCCGAGCCTGCGCGCACGCGGCTGCGTCAAGGTTATTGGATCGATACGGAAAATCCTAGCGCGAGCGTCGCCCGGCAGACGCTGGCCCGCATATCCGCAGCGGTTAGCCCCTTGGCGGCGGGCCAAACCGAGGAACATCTCAGGATCGCCGACTACGCCGCCGTACGTCAGGCCGGCTACCCCGCATACCTCGGAGGCCCGTTCGCTTTTTTGGCCGCGAGGAAAGCGTGAGAGGTTTATCTAATCAACCAATGAGGCATGACCTAAACGCGCCGCAAGGCAAATGATACGCTAGTTAACGAACAGGACGCTGTGAGAAATTGTCTCAAGGGAAGGGACGGCATAAGCGGATTGCGCTTCTATCCCGCAGCCCACGCGGACGCTATCCGGAAGCAGGGATTTTGGATCGACAGGAATTATGATGAGTTCCTGCAGCAGCCGATCGCAAACACTCCAGACTAGTTTGCAGGGCTTACATTTCGTCGGGATCGCGCCGGGCCCCGCCTCTCCACTTGCGCGGAGCTATGCGACCGCGTCGCCTGCACTGTGGCCTCGCTGAGGCGTTTGGGAATAGGGCGCGGCAATATTGTCTCCATGCAATTAAAATGATCGTGCACCCGCTCGCCTTCCCTCGACGAGAGGTTTTCCCTATGGGGAAGGCCCATCGGACACGCCTGATTCCATGAACCCTCGATTCCTCGGCATAGACTTCGGCACTTCGAATTCGACGATCGGCGCCAGCGATGAAGCGGGCTCGCATCTGGTCGCCTTGGAAGACGGGCGGTCGACATTGCCCAGCGCGGTCTTCTACCCCTTCGACAATGCCAACGCCTCTTTCGGCCGCGCGGCGATCGACGCCTATGTCGAGGGCGAGCATGGCCGTTTGATGCGCGCCTTGAAAAGTATACTGGGGACGTCGCTGATCCACGAGAAAACGCGCATCGGCCGTCAATCCCTGTCGTTCGTCGACATTCTCGGCGCCTTCTTTGTTTTTCTGCGGACGCGCGCGGAAGACCATTTGGGGCGCGGCGTCGATGGCGCCGTGCTGGGGCGTCCGGTTCGCTTCGTCGATGACGATGACGCCGCCGATTCCGCTGCGCAAAGCGCTCTCGAAGCTATCGCGCGGTCGAGCGGATTTCGCGAGGTCGCGTTCCAGTACGAACCGATCGCCGCCGCACTCGATTACGAGCGGCGCGTCAGCGGCGAAGAGATCGTTCTGATCGTCGACATCGGCGGCGGCACGTCAGACTTTTCGATCGTGCGCGTCTCGCCGGAGCGCGCCCGCAAGGCGGATCGCAAGGACGACGTGCTCGCCAACGCGGGCGTGCATGTCGGCGGCACGGATTTCGATCGCCTGCTCAGCCTTGGTCAGGTCATGCCGCATTTCGGCTACGGCTCCTGGACGATCGATCACAAGCGCAGTCTGCCCTCGCGCTACTTTCACGACCTCGCCACCTGGCAGTTCATCAATCATCTCTACACCGGCAAGGTGATGAACGAGCTCAAGCAGATACGCTATGAGGCGGAGCGCCGTGATCTCGTCGATCGGTTCATAAAGTTGGTGGAGGAGCGGCGCGGTCACTCGCTCGCTCTGGTTGTCGAGCGCGCCAAGATCGACCTTACCTCGCAATCGCAAGCCTCGATCGACTTGAAGGCTTACGGCGAAAGCGTTCCCCTCGTCGTGACCCGCGCCGCCTTCGAGCTTGCAATTGGCCAATCCGTCGAGCGTGTCGTCGGCGCCGTGCGGCAACTCCTGACCGCCGCGCGGCTGAAGCCGGAAGCGATCGGGCGCATCTTCGTTACCGGCGGCTCCAGTTCGGTGCCGCTATTGCTGACGAGCATAATTTCGCTGTTTCCCGCAGCGGAGGTCGTGACAGGCGACCTATTTGGCAGCGTCGGCGTGGGTCTGGCGCTCGATGCGCAGCGGAAGTTCTGGTGAACAGGGACGGCGATGTCAGGCTCATGCGGCCTGAGATCATGGCTTACTCTCCGCACACCCACAAAGAAGCGCGTCACACATGCGCTCATAACGCTCCGCAAGGGTGACAGAGGACCGAGCTGGCAGGCTTTGATTGACGCCACGCGCGCCGTCGGCGAGCAACTGAGCCGCGTCGTTGCGTGTAATACCTGCCTTGAGCTGCAGTAGATTGTGTGCCGCCAGGTAGTCGATGAACTGGGCGAGTCTCTCCTGGAAATTCTCGGTTGAGGCGCTCATGATATCTCGGCAACGACGGAAGGCTTCGTGGTTGATCTCCAACGCGTGCGGTGAGCGCTCCAGGTTTCGTCGAGCCTCGCCATAGCGCGCATCGAACACCGCGACGAGGGCGCCGACCGCGGTGGCGCCTGAGGCGACCGCTTGTTTGCCCGCCTGCAGGCCCGCCTCAATCTCGATGCCATGCCGCCAGCGGAGCATCTCGCGAAACGCTTCTTCCTTGTTGCTGAAATGATTGTACAAGGCGCGACGCGTTAAATCGCAGGCCCGAGCCAGGGCGACCATGGTTGCCTGATCGTACCCATAGTCCAAGAACGCCTGACCCAGGTGGGTCATTAGCTTTTCATTATCGGCTACGGCCATTTCCACGACTCACTAATATTTACATATTGCACACATATGCGAAATATGTAAACACAAGAACAGGTTGGACTGTTGCGACATCTTACCTCTCAACTCGTTGTCTTTAATGACAAACACAAGGGCCAAGTGACCCAGACGTCGCTGATTCTAGCCGCAAGCGGCCTTCAGACCGAGGAAGGCGCGGCGGTGAGGCTGCGCGATTTCAGCGATGCCTTACAGCGCGGCGACACGCAGGCGGCTTTAGAGGCGGCGCGGGATGCCTGCCTTGCCGAACCCAACAGGGCCGAAGCGCATTACGCATACGGCCAGGCCTGGATGGCCGTGGGAAAACCGGCCCGCGCCGAACAAGCTTTTATCATCGCCACAAAACTGCGCCCCGGCTTTGCCGACGCCTGGGTCAACTATGGCCTCGCGCGTTACGCGCAAGGCTCGGTCGACGAGGCGAAACGAGCGATGGTCCGCGCCGTGCAGGCGCAGCCGGGCCATCGCGCGGCGACCAGCAATCTCGCGGCGCTGTTGCGCCTCACGGGCGGCTACGAGGCGGCGGAGACGCTGCTGCATGACGCGCTCGCTCGCGACCCCAACGACGCCGGCGCGCGCCTGAACCTTGTCGCCGACCACCTGCAGGAAGAACGCCCGGCCGAGGCGCTGGCCTTGCTGAACCAAGTCGATCCTCCCGCCGCCGATCGCCCCGCCGCGCGCCACTGGCATTTGCAGCGGGCGCTCGCGCTGATCGCTCTCAACCGGCCCGACAAGGCGCGGACCGCGTTGGCCGAGTTCGACGCGCTCGGTCCCACGCCGCCGGAAATGGCGCCGATGCGGCTTTGGCGCGATGCGCTGCTGGCGCTTGGCGAAGGCCGTCACGCCGACGCGCGCGCTCACGCCGAGGCGATGGAGGTCGCGCTCGGTTCCATGGGGCCGGGCGCCGTGCTCGAACACAGGATCATGGCGCGCTACGACCTCGGCAAATTCTGGTCGCGCGTGCGCGACAACGCCAGGGCCTTCGTGCAATGGCGCGAGGGCCATGCGCTGCTGAAAACTATCCAGCCGTTTTCGCGCGAGTTGGCGCAGGCCTATGACGATTCCGCGATCGCGACCTTCACGCCCGAACGCTTTGCTGCGGGCGCCCGCGCCGGCAATACCGATACCGCGCCGGTTTTCATTGTCGGCATGCCGCGCTCGGGCACGACGCTGGCCGAACAAATCCTGGCCGCCCACCCGCAAGTTGTTGGCGCGGGCGAGCGTGGGGCGCTGGGACGGCTCGCCTGGGGGTTAGGCGGCGGCGAGGGCGCGGAGGCGATCGCCCGCATCGCCGCGCTCGATCAAGCTACGCTCGAGGCGGAAGCCGAGGCCTATCTGACGGAGCTTCACGCGCTCGCTCCGGACAAGACGCGCATCGTCGACAAGATGCCGGGCAACTATCTCTATGTCTGGTTGATCGCGCTGTTGTTCCCGAAGGCCAAAATCATCCATTGCGTGCGCGATCCCCGCGATATCGGCTTGTCGATCTTCACGTTCCGTTTTCATGGCGAGCACGGCTACGCCCACGATCTCGGCGATCTCGGTTGGATGATTGGCGAGCAGAATCGGCTGATGAACTATTGGAAAGCCGCGCTGCCGACGCCGATCCTGACATTGAAGCTCGACGATTGGGTGAAGGATTTCGATGCGACGCTCGCTCGCGTGCTCCGCTTTGTCGACCTGCCCCCCGACCCGGCTTGCGCGCGCTTTTACGAGGCTGAAAATCCGGTGCGCACGGTGAGCCGCTCGCAAGTCAGGCAGCCGATCAATGCGCGTGGCCTTGGCCGCTGGCGCGCTTATGCCGAGGGGCTCGCGCCGTTGATCGAAGAACTCGAACGCGCGGGAGCGCTCGAAGGCTGGCGCGAAGGCGATTAGACCCAAACGACCATAGCCGACAATTTCGACGATACACCCCCGCTTCACGCCACTGAAAGTTCTCCGCGAAGACCACGCTCTCGACGACGCAAAACAACACGTTCGGCTACACCGGCGCGATTGAGACCGTGACGGTCGGGGTCGCCGGCTATTACGAGATCACGGCCGACGGCGCCGGGGGTGGCGGCGGCGGTTACAACAGCGCTGGCGGGCTCGGCGCGATGGCGAGCGGCGAAATTTATCTGCAGGCCGGGGCGCGGCTCGAACTCGTCGTCGGCGGCGCGGGCCAAGGCTCCTCTTCCTCGGGCGGCGGCGGCAGCTTCGCAATCGAGACCAACAAGGGGTCGGGCGTAGTCGACGTCAACGAAGTGATTGCCGGCGGCGGCGGCGGTCACGGAGGGAGCGGCGGCGGCGGCGGCGGAGGGTCGATTGTCGATGCGAGCGTGTCGCACGTGTGGAAGGTCGTGGGAACGAACAGCGGCAACGGCTTCATCACCATCACGGCCGTGCCGTGCTACCGCCGAGGCACGCGCATCCTGACCGAGCGTGGCGAAGTCTCCCTCGAGAACCTCGCTGTCGGCGACTGCGTCGAGATCGCATCGGGCGCCACCATGCCGATCCGCTGGATCGGACATCGCAGAATCCACATCGGCCGCCATCCCCAGCCAGAGTTGGCCCGCCCCGTGCGGATCGAGGCAGGCGCGCTGCGAGCAGATCTTCCGGCCCGTGACCTGTGCGTCAGCCCGGAACACGCGCTATGGCTCGAAGACGCGCTGATCCCCGCGCGCGATCTCGTCAACGGCGCGACCATCCGGCAGGAAGCGTGGAGCGTCGTCGAATATTTCCATGTCGAGCTCGACAGCCACGAAATCCTGCTCGCCGAGGGCGTTCCCGCCGAGAGCTATCTCAACTGCGACAATCGCAGCAGTTTCGACAATTCGCCCGACGGCGTCGTGACACTGCACCCCGACTGGCGCGCCCGCACCACGAGCCGGCCGTTTGGATCGGCCGCATTGGCCGTGCGCTTGCAAGCGTTTTTCCCGAACGCGCCCGTTGACTGGGACGCGCAGCGGAGGTCGTTGCTTTCGAGGCGGCTGGACGCCTGCGCGCGCAGGCCGCACGGATCAATTTCGTGCACAATCCGCGCGCGGAGGGCGCCATGGCCGGCACGATCGGCGCTTTGCCGGTCGGACCGGGGCTGCCGGAAACTGCTGCGTCTATCCCGAGCTGGGGCATGCGGCGTCAGCCCTAATACCAAATCCCTAAAAGGCAGACTCGTCTCCTGATTTCCCAAATCGGCTGCGATCTGATTCAGAGATGTCGAGGAGACCTCGACATGGCGGCGGCGATTTCATTGCGCGAAGACTTTGATGGGCCGATGCTTCGCGCCCTGGTTCTTTCGGAAAAAGCGGGAGCTGTCACCCGGCGGCTTTT
>JAYTRP010000257.1:0-5409 GCA_043746145.1 Hyphomicrobiales bacterium
TACGGGCTCTCCGAGGTGATGGGGCCCGGCGTCGCTGCGGAGAGCATCGAGACCAAAGACGGCTTGCATGTCTGGGAGGATCATTTTCTGCCCGAGATCGTCGATCCGCAGACGGGCGCCGTGCTGCCCGATGGTGAATTCGGCGAGCTCGTGTTCACCTCTTTGACCAAACAAGCCTTCCCCGTCATCCGCTATCGCACGCGCGACCTCACGCGGCTGCTGCCCGGCACGGCGCGGCCGGGGATGCGCCGCATCGAGAAAGTGCTGGGGCGCTCGGACGACATGATCATCCTGCGCGGCGTCAATCTGTTTCCAAGCCAAATCGAGGAGGCGCTGCTGGCGACATCCTGGTGCTCGGGACATTTCCAAATCCACCTGAGCCGCGATGGCCGCCTCGACCAAATGACAGTCGTCGCGGAATCGAAGCCCGCCGCTTGGGACGGCGAAGGGTTGCGCGCGCATGCGGCGCAATTCGCTGCGGGGATCAAGAACACGATCGGCGTCACCACCAGCGTCTCGCTCGTCGCTCCCGGCGCAATCGAACGATCGGCTGGCAAAGCCAAGCGCGTCTTCGACAAGCGGAACGCGTCGTGAGCGAGACCCCGCCCGGCGCCGGCGCGAGCCCCGAAATATCCGGCGATTGGTCAGGGGATGTCGACCGGTTCGGCGCTTTCTGGCGCGAGCGCGCGGAGCGACTGGCGCAACTTCCGCCAAAGCCCAAGCGCGACGTCGAGGCGGCGCGCATCGCCCAGGAGCTGCTGAACGAATGCCGCGCCGTCCGCGCGGACTTCCTCCTCGCTCACGCGCGCGCCCTCTACGACCGCCTGACCGAGGGCCGGCGTCGCTTCGTCCGCGTCGAGGCGCTCGTTGCCGCCGCCGCGGATGCCGTCCCCGGACTGGTCCCCGACGCGAACACCCTGGCGCGCGAAAAAACGGCGATGCAGGCCGATAAAGATGGCCACGAAATCGACCAGGGCCTGCTGCTGAACCATTTTCTCGGCGATCCCGTCACGGGAGAACACCTGTGCCATGCGATGCTATTGCCACGGCGGGAATCGCTGGAACGGCTGCCGCAATATCTGCGCGAGGGTCGCATCACGCTTCCCGGCGCCAGCCTCGAGCGCCGCGACGGCATCGCGATCGTGACCATGCAGAACCCGCGCTTTCTCAATGCGGAGGATGAGTCCAGCCTCGGCGGCCTCGAAACCGCTGTCGATCTCGCGCTACTCGATCCCGAAAGCCAGGTTTGTCTGCTGCGCGGCGATTATGTCGAGCATCCCAAATACGCGGGCGGGCGCACCTTCAACGCCGGCATCAACCTGACGCGGCTGTACCAGGGCGACATATCTTTTCTCTGGTATCTCCGGCGCGACCTTGGCTACGTCAACAAGATCATGCGCGGCCTCGCTCGCCCTGAGATCACACCCGAGGAATCGATGGGCGAGACGACCGAGAAGCTCTGGGTCGCGCAAGTCGACCGTTTCGCGATCGGCGGCGGCTGTCAGATCCTGCTCGTCTGCGATTATGTCGTCGCAGCCGCAGGGGCGGTGATGACGCTGCCGGCGCGCAAAGAGGGGATCATCCCCGGCTTCGCCAATCTGCGACTGCCCCGCTTTGTCGGCGACCGCATCGCGCGCCGGGCTATCCAGAGCGAGTTGCGGCTGGAATGCGATAGCCCAGAGGGCCGCATGATCTGCGACGAGATCGCCGCGCCAGCGGCTATGGAGGCAGCAGCCGAGGCGGCGGCGCGCCGTTTTCTCGGCTCCGGCGCGTTCGGCGCGATCGCCAACCGCCGCGCGCTACGCATCGGCTTGGAGCCGCTCGACGTGTTCCGCCGTTACGCCGCTTATTATGCGAAGGCGCAGGCCGAATGTCATTTCAGCCCGCAGTTGATCGTTAATCTGGAGCGGTTCTGGGATGCGCGAAACCGAAAGACTTGAGCTCTCGCTCGGCGTGGCCGCATAGGCGCTGCTAATAGCGCCGCCGCTTTCGTCGCCACCGAGCTTGTCCCGGTCATCCCTGCGGCGCCGTTTACAATCGCTTCTGACTTTATCATCCCGCTTGAGCGCGTGGATCACCGGGACAAGCCCGGTGAACACGGCGCGAGCAGCGCATAAATTGTCGCCTATGCGCCACGACCGAAGGAGGTCGCCCCAACCAGCGCGACCCTCAGCAGTTGGTCTTGGTCCGGGTTTCGCTGTTGCCGTCCGAGTCCATTCGCTTCACGGTATTGGTTTCGCAGCCGACATCCGCGTCGCGATGCTCGATAACAGCCGGCGCCGGGCCGTCGTCGGTCTCGATCACGCAGCTGCCAATCGGACCCAGATGAAAGCCGACCGCACAATCGACGTGCTGGACGTGAGATGGGGCGTGACTAACCAGGGGGAGCATGGCGGCCTCGCTGACAGGCGCCCAAGCGAAGGAAGCAAAGGCGGCCGTGGCCACCGAAGCGCCGAGCAACTTACGTAAAGACATGGCTTTACCTTTCATGTGCTTATCCCACGACGACAGTTCGCCGGTTAGCCCCGAACGCCGGCGCCGTCGAGATGTTCCGCACATGCTGTTTTGTGAACTTCGGCTGCCGGCGGCTTGGCGCCATGACTGAGGCGGTCGCCAGCGCCGCCCAAGTGGTCAGTCGCTCTGCGCCACTCTCAACTGAGGCAACATGCCCTTACGCCGCGCTTCCCAGTAATAGCCGGTGGTGTACAGCCTGCGCGCCCGCTGCGGATCGCCGCCCGCGACAAGGTAAGCGTTGGCGAGATAAGCGACTGCATATTTGAGGTTGGTGTCGGCATTGAGCAGCCCGCGCGCGGTCCCGCGATAACCCATGCTGCGCGCCGTAGCGAGACTGATCTGCATCAATCCCCAATACGCGCCATTGTGCGCATTCGGATTGTAGTTGCTCTCCGGCTCGATCGAGTGGCGGATCACCAGTTCCGGAATTTCATAAACGTGGGCGTAATAGGCGATGCGCTCATCCATCGGAGTCTGTGGCGGAACATCCGCCAATGCCAATGCCAACGGCGCCGGAGCAACAATCGGTGTCGCACAGCCAGCTAACAACAGAGGAAGCAGCGCCAACGCGCCAAGAAGAACGGTTTTCATCCGGCGTTTTCGTCAAGGTTGCTTGCGGAACGGCCTACCCGCAACTGCCGCGTACATATGCCTATTGCAGCTTTACAGCCCGGAGTGCAAGTGCAGGCAATTGATTTCAGGCTTGCGCGATAATGTCTTTGACCCGGCTGGCGAACTGCGCCAGCGCAAAGGGTTTGGTCAGCACTTGCATATCGGCCTCCAGGAGGCCATCGCCGATCGCGGCGCTTTCGGCATATCCGGTGATGAACAGCACCTTCAATTTTGGCCGCGATTGGCGGGCGATGTCGACGAGCTGACGACCGTTCATGCCATTGGGCAAACCGATGTCGGTAATCAGCAGGTCGATGCGCGTGTCGGACTGCAGCACCTTCAGCGCCGCCGCCGCATCTCCGGCCTCGATCGCGGGATAACCCATTTCCCTCAGGATTTCGGCGATCAACATCCGCACTGTCGGCTCATCGTCGACCACCAAGACAGTCTCGCCGAGCCCTGCCACGGGCTCGTCGTGCGGTTCGACAATCACATCGACGCCGTCCGCCTCGCCTCGATGGCGAGGCAGATAGAGGCACAGCATGGAGCCCTGGCCAAGTTCCGAATAAATTCGAACTTGCCCGCCGGACTGCCGCGCAAATCCATAGATCATCGACAGCCCAAGCCCGGTTCCCTCCCCAATGGGCTTAGTGGTGAAGAACGGGTCGAACGCTCGCCGCAAAACCTCCGGCGTCATGCCCGATCCCGTGTCGCTGACGCAAAGCGAAACATATTGCCCCGGCGGCAGATCGAGTTGACTGGCTCCCATGACGTCGAACCACCGATTGGCGGTCTCGATCGTCAGGCGCCCGCCTTGGGGCATCGCGTCCCTCGCGTTGATGCACAGGTTCAGCAACGCGCTTTCAAGCTGGTGGGCATCGACGAGATTGGTCCAGAGACCGACGCCGGCGACGGTCTCGACGGTGACGCCGGGCCCGACCGTGCGGCGAACCAGATCCTCCATCCCCGCGATCAGCCGATTGATGTTGGTCGGTTTGGGAGAGAGCGTCTGCTGGCGCGAAAAGGCCAGCAGGCGATGCGTTAGCGAAGATGCCTGTTTGGCCGCGCTTTGCGCTCCGACCAGATATTTGTCCAGATCATTGATCCGACCCTGACTGACCCGTGTCTGCACCATCTCCAGGCAACCGCTAATGGCGGTCAGCATATTGTTGAAATCATGCGCGATGCCGCCGGTGAGTTGCCCCACGGCTTCCATCTTCTGTGATTGAAACAGCGCGTCACGAGCGATTTCGAGCGCCGTTTGAGTCTGCCTCGCCTCGGTAAGGTCGCGCGTGATCTTGGCAAAACCGATGAGCGTCCCGTCATCCCCCCGAATAGCGGTCAAAACGACGCCGGCCCAGAACTGCCCGCCATCTTTACGAACCCGCCACCCCTCCTTCTCGAACTTGCCAAATTTAGCGGCGGCGTCGAGCCCCGCCTGCGGCTCGCCCGCCGACTGATCCTCGTCCGTATAGAATTTGGAGAAATTCTGCCCGATGATTTCGAAGGCTTCGTACCCCTTGAAGCGCTGAGCGCCCGGGTTCCAGCTCGTGATCTTGCCCGTGGGATCGAGCATATAGATCGCATAGTCCGACACCGCCTCGACAAGCAGGCGAAACTGCCGATCATGGCTTAGGGGCGTCTCGGGCGGGTGGTCGCTATCCATGGGGGGGGTCTTGAGCTTAGGCGCTTTGTTTAGCAATCGGTTTTGAAATTTAACCTTGGCGGACCCGGAGATGACATGTTGGCCAACACTCAGGAAGCGATTGCGAGCGCGCCATCGCCGGGGTTGGCCCAAGGTGCGATCCTGCCGTGAGGGTTTGGTCGGCGAGGGCCGCTCGCGGCGAAAGAGGGACAGCGCCTTTGCCCTGGCAGATCTTTAATGATCGCCATGCACCGACATGACTCTGGAATGAAGAAGAACGCCCGACAAGACCTAGCCGACCACGCGGTTTTCGATGCGTTGTGTTTCGAGCTTGCTCTTTACAGAGCATTTAACAAGTACCTGCTTCGCGATTGGTTTTAGAAGGCTGACACTCTTCTTAATTTTGAAGCTATTGCCCTTGAGCGCGCCAAAGCCCTTGACAGTCACGGCCTGGCCCGTCTTGGCATTGCTAACCACCTTCGCACCAAGGGGCGAGGCTTCGAGTACATAGTTTCCGTGTGTCGCTTTCATAGTCTTAGCCATAATCCAATATATAGCACCTATCCGCCCCGTGTTCGAGACATTCGTTGTGCCGTCGAGTTTGGTGACGAATGTCCAATGCAAGTGCTAAAAACAAA
>JAYTRP010000258.1:0-15991 GCA_043746145.1 Hyphomicrobiales bacterium
CCTCAACAAATCGAGCTTGTGATGCAGAAGCTCGATTTCGAGCTCCGCCTTCGCGTTGATCTGATAGTCGCCATGCGCCGCGGCGCGATCGATCGCCGCCTGCCGGTTCTGGCTCATCATGATGAACGGAGCAGCATAGGCGGCCTGGAACGAAAGCGCCAAATTGAGCAGAATGAAGGGATAGGGGTCCCACTGCTGCACATAGGCGGTGATGTTGAGAATGATCCATATGACGAGGATGATCGACTGGATGATGATGAATTTCCAGGACCCCATGGTAGCGGCGACCCGGTCGGCCACCCTGTCGCCCATTGACGAACCATCCATCGGCGCCTGTTTGCGTTCGCGACGTTTGATCCGCATCGCGGAAAGCAGCTTCACTTCGTCGGCATGCAATTGGTAAATGACGTTGTCTATGGCGCTCATGTCGACCCCAGGTTCAGCCTTAGTTGGATGCCGACGCGGGAACTTCATCCCGCTATCTGCCCCGTCCAAATCCGCTGGCGATCTATGCGCCGGATATGACGCGGATAATACGGAGTAGCAGGTCTTCTCCCCTCGCGGCAAAACGTGGGGAGAACATTACGCGCTCGCCATGATATGATTGCGCACGACGGGATAGATCTGCGTGTCCCAGCGCTTTCCGTTGAACACGCCATAATGGCCGACACCGGGCTGAAGGTGATGCGTCTTCATGTAGGGGCGCAGTCCGGAGCATAGATCCTGCGCGGCCAGCGTTTGTCCAACCGAACAGATATCGTCGCGCTCGCCTTCGACGGTCAGCAGGAACGTCTTGCGGATTGCGCGCGGCTCGACGGTGCGCCCATTAAAGGTCATTTCGCCCTTGGGCAGCAGACAACGCTGAAATATCTGATCGATCGTCTCGAGATAAAATTCCGCCGTCATGTCCATGATTGCAAAATATTCGCGGTAGAAATCCACGACCGCATCCGCCTTCTCGTGCTGTCCCTCGGCTCGCTGCTGCGCGAGATCCTGGAACGCTTTGGAATGGCGCTCGGCATTCATGCTAAGAAAGGCGGATAGTTGCAGAAAGCCGGGATAGACGCGGCGTCCATGCCCGGCGAACTTCCAAGGCACGGTCGAGATCAGATTGTCACGAAACCACGAGAGCGGCTTGTCGTTGGCGAGTGCATTGACCTTGTTGGGCGCGATTCGAACGTCAATCGGCCCCGCCATCAGCGTGAGGCTGGCGGGTTGGACATTGGCGCCGTCCATCGCCATCACCGAAGTCGCGATCAGCGCGCTGACCGTCGGTTGGCAGACAGCGATGATATGACAGCCCTCGCCGATGTGGCGGACGAAATCGATCAAGTGCTGGCTATAGGCCTCGAGCCCGAACACGCCCGCGTCGAGCGGCACGTTGCGCGGGTTGATCCAATCGGTGATGTAAACCTGATGATCGCGCAGCAAGGTGCGCACGGTGCCCCGGAGCAGCGTGGCGAAGTGGCCGGACATGGGGGCGACCAGCAGCACCTTGGGATCGTCGGCGCCGCCCTCCTTTTGGAAATGCAGCAACTGGCAGAACGGCGTTGCGGTCGCGGTCTGCTGCGTAACCTTGCGCTGCTCGCCGCGGATCTCGACGCTGGCGATGTTGAAGTCGGGACGCTCGTGAGTAAAGCCGGCCAGCGCGATCGTTTCATATTGAGCGGCCATGCGGGCAAAGGGGGCGCCAAACGGCCCTTGCGCGAAAGCGCCCAGGAAAGATTGCATGCCCGCGGCGCCAAAGCGGACCTGCTCCCCCATATCGGCGAGAAACTGATACGAATTATACAACATGGAACGCCTGCCCGACTTTAATGAATGATTAGCAAGCGATATGCCAATGGCATGCGGTTTGCTGCATTCGCGTGCACCACTCGGCCGAAAGCGCCCGACAGAGGAAACGCACATGCCTGCCGCTTCTTTGACCACACCCGCTGCTTCGTTAACATTGAGTAGCAAGAACTATTCGTCGTGGTCGCTGCGCGGCTGGCTTATGACAAAGCTGGCAGGGATAGATTTCGACGAAGTTATCGTCGAGCCGAACGACGCCGACGCGCGAGCCGAAATCCTGCTGCTGTCGCCATCGATCCTCGTGCCCTGCCTCACCTACGACGGAATCAAGGTCTGGGACACGCTGGCGATTGGTGAGTTTCTGAACGAACTTGCGCCCGAAAAAGGGCTTTTGCCTAAAGATCAGGCGACGCGCGCCCATTGCCGTTCGGTCTGCGGCGAAATGCACTCGGGCTTCGTCTCGTTGCGTCAAGCCTTGCCGATGAACATCAAGGGGCATTTCCCCGGGTCCAAGATCTGGTCGAAAGCGCAGGCCGACATCGAGCGCATCGTGGCGATCTGGCGCGAATGCCTCGGCCAATATGGCGGCCCCTATCTGTTCGGCGAGATATCGCTCGCCGACGCCATGTACGCGCCGGTCGTCAGCCGTTTCCGCACCTATGACGTGAAGCTCGATCCGATGCTTAACGCCTATGCTGAGCGGATAGAGGCGCATCCCGCCCTTGTGGAGTGGCGCGAGGCGGCGCTGGCCGAAAAGGAAGAAATCGAAGAGTTGGAGGTCGAGTTTTAACGGAGCCGCAATCCTGACCGGATCAATGTCGCTGCGCAAGCGCTGTTGAGCTTGGCGTGGAGCGTGCGATGTCGGTTTCGAGTACGGAGACGGTGGATGCGCGCGCGTTACGCGCAGCGATCTACGGAAAGGGTTCGGCGACGAGACCCAACCTTGCGGGCCTGATCGCGCTGGGACCGCGCGCGGGCGCGGACGAAGATTTCATCGCGCTGGTCGCGGAAGTCGCGAAAGACCTGTTCGTCGACCAAGCCGATCCGCCGGGATATGTGAGCGAGGCGGATGCGGACTGGTTGACCGCTCGGCTCGGCGAAGGCGCCGGGCTTTCCTGCCGCGCCGAATACGAAGTGCTGAAGACGGTGATCGGCCATGCGGTAAGCGTGCCGGTGACGCTGACGTCGTTCGCGGTGCGCGAGGTGGAACGCGCGATCCTGACGGGGCGACGCGACGCGCATAGCGGCTTGGATCAGGAGCCCGGAAAAGTCACACGCGAGGACGTCGAGGCGCTCCGACAGATCTCGTTTTCGCCGACGCAGGGCTCCTCGATGCACGTGACCCGCGCGACCGCCGAGGCGCTGTTCGATATTGCGCACGCGACCGCCACCGCCGACAATGCTCCCGAATTCGCTGATTTCTTCGCCCGTGCGGTCGCGAATTACCTAATGGGCGTCGCTTTCACGGGTACTCCCGACCGCGCCGAAGCGTCTCGCCATCAGCGCGAACTCGATCAACCCGCCAGCTTTGGCGGTTTCTTGTCCGCGCTCAGCGGAGGCGTTTTCAGCGACGGCGATAAAGCCGCCCTCGAAACGATTGAGGAAATCGAGGAAGACAACTACTACCAGCAAAACGTCGAGGCCGAGGCTCGCATGGAAGCGGCATCGCGGATCGACGTGGGCGAGGCGAAATGGGTGCTCGCGCACCTCACCCGCGGTGAGTTGAGCGAAGCGGAGAAGCGCCTGATCGGCTTCCTGCGCGACGAGGCGACCTCGGTTACCCCCGAGTTGCAGGCGCTGTTCGACAGGGCGGCGTAACGCCCTGTCGCCGGGGGATGCGGTCAGACGTATCTGTTGACCAGGTTCTCCAGAAATTCCTGCCGCCCTGACTTTGGCTTCGGATCGATGTTCTTCTCGGCGACGCGCGCCGCGATATCGTCGAGCGAAGCGCCGGGCGCCAGCATGGCCATCGCCTCGGGATTGCGCCAGCCGGCGTAGCGCTGGGTGACATGCGCGTCGAATTTGCCATCCTCGATCAGCTTGGCGGCGGCGAGCAGCGCGGCCGCGCAGGTATCGAGACCGCCGATATGCCCATGTAGCAGATCCTCGGGATCGATCGACTGGCGGCGCACTTTCGCGTCGAAGTTGAAACCGCCGGCGCCAAGGCCGCCCGCTTTCAGAACTTGCACCATCGCGGGGACCAGTTCGGCCCCGTTGTTGGGAAACTGATCGGTGTCCCAGCCGGACTGATAATCATTGCGGTTGGCGTCGAGCGAGCCCAACATGCCAAGCGCGGCGGCGGTCGCCACTTCGTGCTCGAAGGAATGTTTGGCCAGCACGGCGTGCCCGACCTCGATGTTGAGCTTGACCTCCTTTTCGAGGCCGAAGCGCTGCAGGAAGCCAAAGCAGGTCGCGACGTCATAGTCGTACTGGTGCTTGGTCGGCTCCTGCGGCTTTGGCTCAACCAGGATCACGCCCTTGTAGCCGATCTTGTGCTTGTACTCGACCACTAGCGAGAGAAAGCGGCCCATCTGATCGAGTTCGCGTTTCAAATCGGTGTTGAGCAGCGTCTCGTAGCCTTCGCGCCCGCCCCAAAGCACGTAATTGGCCCCGCCGAGCCGATGCGTCGCGTCCAGCGCGTTTTTCACCTGCGCCGCGGCATAGGCGAACACATCGGGATCGGGGTTAGTCGCCGCGCCCGACATGTAGCGGGGATGGCTGAACAGGTTGGCGGTGCCCCACAGCAGCTTGACGCCGGTGTCGCGCATCTTCTCCTCGAAATAATCGACGATCGTTTCGAGGTTGCGACCGAATTCCTTGAGATTGGCTCCTTCGGGCACAACGTCGCGGTCGTGAAACGTGAAGAAGGGGACGCCGAGCAGCGCAAACATCTCGAAGGCGACATCGGCCTTCAGCTTCGCCGCAGCCATGGTGTCGCCGGACCACGGGCGTTGAAAGGTCGGGTCGCCGAACATGTCGGAGCCGGGCCAGGCAAAATTATGCCAGTAGCAAACGGCTGGGCGCAGAATTTCGGCCATTGTCTTGCCGGCGACGACTCGCGTCGCGTCATAATGGCGATAGGCGAAAGCATTTTCGCTCGTCGCGCCCTCGAAGGGAATCGGCGCGATATCGCCGAAGAATCCGGTCCCCATAAATCCTCCCAATCCTTGCGACCCCTAGCGGCCCGCCCGTAAGCTCCGCGCAAGGCGAACCAATTATGGCTCATGTCCGCGTTATGGCGCCTCCGTGCGCAAAGGGAAAGTCACATCCGCCTCAAACGATGCCGAGCGCCCTTGCGGCTTCGACAAGATCGCGCACGCTCTCTTTCGGCGTCCGGCCCTCCGTGTCGACCCTGCCGTCGGCTCGTTCGTAAAGAGCTTCGCGGCTGGTCAGGATCGATTTCAGTTCATCCATCGCCTTGGGATTCCCAGCCATCGGCCGGACGTCGCCCTGCGCCGCCACGCGCTTCATGTGCGTCTCAGGAGCCGCCTTCAACCATATCGTGTGGAAATGGCGCAGCAGAAAAGCAAACGTTTCCGGCTCGGAAACGAGACCGCCAGCGACCGCGAGCACGCAGGCGTCGGCTGTCGCCACGACGCGTTCCAGCGCCTGACGCTCCAATCGGCGATAACCCTCCTGCCCGTACAACGCCATCACGTCGGCGACCGGCATGCCACTCTGTTGCTCGATGTCGCGATTGAGCTCAATAAACGGCAGATCCAGCGCGACGCCCAGCTCGCGTCCCAGCGTCGACTTGCCCGCGCCGCGCAAACCGATCAGGCAAATCCGCCGACGCCGCAGATTAGACGGCGCGGCCGCAACCAATGTCGCCATAATTTGCGCGCGAACTGCGTGATTGGCGGATGCAAACAGGCGTGCGAATTCTTCGGTCTGCGAGGTCCAGGGATCTTCCGTTGCAACCAACCAATCGACGCGATGATCGAGCGCCTTCGCGACCTTGTACAACAAACCTATTGAAATATTGCCGTCGCCGTTCTCGAGTTGCGCGAGGTAGCGTTGCGAAACCCCAGAGCGCTCGGAAAGTTCGCGCCGCGTCATACCCTTGCGCTGACGCACGCCCCGCACACGCTCGCCAACCATCCTGATCAGGCCGTCGGCCTCGCCTCGACCGCTTACGTCGATCTCGCCGACTAAGTTGGTGATCTCAGTCATAGCAGCCCTACGAACTATATTGCGTATAGTCAGCGCCTAGAGCTGATGCAATATATTTCCCAGTTTCGGCCTGCAGCGCCTCGCGCAATAAAGCATAGCTCTCAATATGTTTCGCTGTGATATCGCCCCTCGCCGCGCATCACGTCGCGCAATGCGGGCCATGATAGACCCTGGCTTTCCGCAACCCCGGTAAGCGCCGCCTCTACGCCCGGCTCCATCGCGCGCAGGCCGCAGATGTAGATGTGAAGCGAGGGATCGCCGAGCAACGGTGCGATCTCGTCGCCTCTTTCACGCAATACATCCTGCACGTAGCGCTTGGGTTCGCCCGAGACGCGGCTGAACGCGAAGTGCTTTTCGAGCAAGCTGGCCGGCACCTTGTTCAAAGGTCCGAAATAGGGCAGCGATTCCGGCGTGCGGGCGCCGAACACGAGCGTCATCGGCGCGCCCTCGCCTCCCTCACGCTGGCGGCGCATGGTGAACCCGCGAAACGGCGCGGCGCCTGTGCCGGTGCAGATCATCACAAGCTTGGCTTGGTGGTCAGCCGGCATCAGGAAGGTCGAACCGAATGGGCCGGTGACCCGCACCTTGTCGCCTTTTTTCAGATCACAGATGAAATTGGAGCAGATGCCAACCGTCTCCCGCTTCACCGTCAGCGCGAGATTGTTGAAGTTCGCGCGTTCGCCATCGCGCGGGCTCGAAATTGAATAAAGGCGCGGCAGATGCGGCTTGCCCGCGGCATCGACGCCGGGCGGAATGATTCCGACGCTCTGACCTTCGAGGAAGGGAAATTTCTGACCCTGAAAATCGAGAATGATATGGCGGACGTCGGCGTCGGCGCCTTCGGCGGTAAGTCGGTAGTTGCCCGTCACTGTCGCTTCAGCGGGCTTGAGGAACATGAACAGGTTGACGGTGGGCTTGGACGCGGAAGCGGGCGCTCGCGCCCGTCCTCCAGCCCCGCCATGCGCCGACGCCAACAGCGCGGCGATGTCGGGATCGATTGCCTCGAGCGTCGTATCGGCCTCGGGCGCAGTCGCCTCAAATTCCTGCTGCTTTGGCAGTTCGGCAAAGCCGAATTGCTCGACGAGGCTGAATGGCTTTTCGACCACGAGCCAGGAGTCAATCGAGCCTGTCGGACACGGCGCGATGCAATCCATGCAATGATTGCACTTGTCGAAGTCGACCACGACATTGACGCCGTCGTGCTCGATGGCGCCAACCGAGCACATGGATTCGCAGGTGTAACAGCGAATGCAGATCTCGGGATCGATCAGGTGCTGTTTAACCGGGGCGTTCATAGACATTCCTCAATTAAGCCATGACTCATATAAGCCTCGGCCCGTCACGCCATATGCAGCTTCACATATTCAAAATCGCCGGGCTTGTTGTCGATGCCAATTTTCGGCGGCGCGATCCAGCCCGCGTACTTGCCCGGCTCGTAACAGGGCTTCATCAAGGATTGGATAAAGTCGCCATCGGCCTTGCTCGGCAGCCAGCTCGGCAGGCCCTCGATATACGCGGCCTCGTCGAGCAACCGGCCCTCGGGTCCGATCCGCTTGCCCGAGAAAACGCCGATATGCCGGTTGAAACCTTCGTGCGGCAATTTCAGCGCAAACTTGACGCCGGCGTTCTCGATGATCTTGTTCCAGCGCCCGACACCGCCGGCGGCGTCCCTGGTGTAATCGTCGCGCAGACGCATGTTCATCGCGGTAAGCGCGGGCGCTTCGACGATGCGGATTTCGCCGTCGACAAATTGGCAGACGGGATAGGTCGCGTTGGTCAGCTTGTGATCGTCCTCGATCCTATGCTCCATGAAACGGCCCTTGATGCCAGAGTTGAAGGCGTTAGCGGCGTTGGTCGACACCTCCTGGCCAAACAGGTCCAGCGACAGCGTATAATGCAGGTTCAGCTTTCGCTGAAACAGCGGTAGATCGACCACGCCGAGCGCGCGGACCCGCTCGACATCGCCGGGGTCATCAATGCCCGCCTGTTTCATAGCTTCGCAGGTGCGCTGGATTGCACGGCCGACGCCGGTTTCGCCGACGAACATGTGATGCGCTTCTTCGGTCAACATGAAGCGACAGGTGCGCGAGAGCGGATCGAAACCAGACTGTGCAAGGCTCTCCAACTGCATCTTGCCGTCGCGGTCGGTGAAGTAGGTGAACATGAAGAACGACAACCAGTCCGGCGTCGCCTCGTTGAAGGCGCCGAGTAGACGCGGCGCCTCCTCCGAGCCTGACTGACGACGCAGCAGGTCGTCCGCCTCGTCGCGACCGTCCGAGCCAAAATATTTGTGCAGCAAATAAACCATCGCCCAGAGATGGCGGCCTTCCTCGACGTTGACCTGAAACAGATTGCGCATATCGTATAGCGAGGGCGCGGTCAGGCCGAGGAACCGCTGCTGTTCAATCGAGGCCGGCTCGGTGTCGCCCTGGATCACGAACAGGCGGCGCAGCATTGCGCGATATTCGCCCGGCACCTCCTGCCACGCTTTCTGGCCGGCATGTTCGCCGCAAGGAATGTTGCGCTCCGCAACCTGGGGCGCAAGCAGCACGCCCCAACGATATTCCGGCATTTTAACGTAATCGAACTTGGCCCAACCCTTGGAATCGACGCTGACCGCGGTGCGCAGATAAATCTGGCTTTCCTGGAATTGCTTGGGGATCAGATCGTTCCACCAGGTAATGTAGCCAGGATGCCATTTCTCCAGCGCTTTCAGCACGCGCTTGTCCGAGGACAGACCGACATTGTTGGGGATAAGCGAATCGTAGCTGACGTTCAGAATGTCGTCCATGGATTGCTCCTCATCTCGTTGATGATTGATAGGTCGATCAGACCCGGCCTCTGTCGAATTCTGCGCGCGTACCACCGCCGTAGCGTTTAAGCGCGCCCTGCTCGCCGACCGCGTTGGGGCGCTGGAAAATCCAATTCTGCCAAGCAGTCAGGCGGCCAAAGATGCGCGTCTCCATCGTCTCCGGGCCAGGGAAGCGCAGGTTGGCCTCCAAGCCGGTCATCGCGTCGGGGGAAAAACTGGCGCGCTCCTCCAGAAAGATGCGGACCTCGTCCTCCCAATCAACCTCGTCGTAGGCAAAAGTGACTAAGCCCAGTTCGGACGCCGCCTCGGCGCGCAGCGACTCGCCCTTGCGCGCAGCGAGCTTGTCCACGGTTGAGGGGCTCCCGAGGAAACGGGTCGCCAGCCGCGTCAATCCATTCGACATCGGGTGCGGACCGAAATTCGCCGCGCTCAGCGTGATTGCCGCGGCGTTGCGATTGTCGCCCTCGAATTCGCCCGACATCATGTAGCCCCGGTCGCAAGCGAACACGAGTTCGGCTAGCACGCCGGCAAAGCACGAGCCGTGTTCGACCAGCGCAACCAGCGACCGCGAGGTGAGATCGACCCGCTTCAGCACGCGCTTCCAGTAAAGCTGAATTTCGCGAGCGAGGATGCTCTCTCCCGCATGCGTGGCGATGAAGACCTCGTGCGCCAGGACCAGCGCGGCGTCGCCTTCTGTCTTAAAGACCAGCACGCCCGTTTCGAGTTCGTTAAAGCGCAGATGCAGAATCGCGTCGTCGAATTCTCGCGCGAGCCGCAGCAACCACGTCTCGGCGCCTTCCTGTTGCAGAGTTTCCAGCGAGACAGGCGCAGGCTGCTCCGGCCCCTTCAGGGTCAGCGTCGCCACACCAGCGGCGCGGTCGAGTTTCACGTCGAGCGAGGAATAGCGGATGTCGCCGTTTTCTTCGAATATCCGACGCAACGGCGTCAACGCGATTCCCTCAACGGCTTGTTTGTTTGATCGCGCGGCGAAGGCTGCGGCGCGCGCGGCGACGGCCTGCTCGAATTTCGAATTGGCGACGACCTCGTCAACCAGCCCCCATTCCAGCGCACGGCGGCCTTTGACGCCCTCCTCCGCGGAACAAAACACATCGGCGAGATCGCGACGAACCTTGCGCTTGTCGGTCACGCGCGTGAGGCCGCCCGTGCCCGGCAGCACCGCAAGCAAAGGCACTTCCGGCAGGGAGACAGCGCTTGCGCCATCGTCGGTGAGAATGATGTAGTCGCAGGCGAGCGCGAGCTCATAGCCGCCGCCCGCGCAAGCGCCCTTCACCGCGCACAACCAAGGCTGGCCGGAATCCGCGCCCATCGCCTCAAAAGCGTTGCGCGTCTCGTTGGTGAACTTGCAGAAATTGACCTTATGCGTATGCGCCGCGCTGGCCAACATGCGGATATTGGCGCCAGCGCAAAACACGCGATCCTTGCCTGAGCGCATCACCACCGCCGCGACTTCGGGATGCTCGAACCGCATCCGCTGCACGATGTCGGCGAGTTCGATGTCGACACTGAGATCGTAGGAATTGAGCTTGAGCTGATAGCCCTCAAACAAGCCGCCGTTCTCATCGACGTCCATGAAAACCGTGGCGACGGCGCCCTCGTAGGCAACACGCCAGTGGCGATAGCGTGCGGGATCGGTCTGGAAATCGATGCGCAAGGCGGCCTCCGGTTTTATGCATCATAGTGCTAGTTTGCGGCTGGATCAAGCGAGGAATTGCAGGATTTAGCCCAAGCCACCGGGTTATGCGAGGATCTCAGGACGGCATGATATGCACTATATCGCTACTGTTCGCTCCATTCGCTCCCAATGCGCGCAGAAATCCACGACCGCCGCCAGCGTCCGCTCTGGTTGCTCGAACTGCGGCGCATGCTGGCAATCGGGGAGGATCGCGGTGTCGACGGGACAATAGGCGCGGGCCTCGATCTCGCGGATCTGCGCCAGCGTGCCGTACTGGTCGTCGACGCCCTGGATCGCCAGCGCCGGCACGCGCCAATAGTCGATCACATCCGCCACATTCCAGGAGTGGAAACCCGGATCGAGCCAGCAATCGCACCAGCCACGAAAGGCGACGTCGACATTACTGTGATAGCGCTCAAGCCGCGCTCGCAGGTCGCCCTTCTCATACGCCTCGCGCGCGAGCTTGATCGCCGCCAGTCCCTGCGGCTCGGCGAAGAAATGCGGCGCCACCAGCACAAGCGCTCGCACGCGATGATCCTGCACCGAACCTGCGTAAATCGCGGCGATGGTCGCGCCGTCGCTGTGGCCAAACAGAATGCCGCGTCGAAACCCGATCGCGTCGAGCAAGGCTGGCAAGACTTCGACCGCTTCGCGCGACATGTGGTCGAGCGGACGCGGCAGCGGGACCGGATCGGAGCGGCCGTAACCTGCGCGGGAATAGACGAACACCCCAAACCCGGTCGCGGCGGCGAGCTGCGCCGGGAAGTCGCGCCATAGAGCGACGCAGCCGAGCCCTTCGTGCAGCAGAACGATAGTGGGAGCGTGTTTCGGCGAGGGTCCATACGCGACCGCTTCCAACCAACGGTCGCCGATTCGGACTCCGCCGGCTTTTCCGTCCTCCCAATCAAACGTCGCCATCATTCGCCCCGCAGTTTGAATCGCTGAATCTTGCCGGTCGCCGTCTTTGGCAAGTCGGCGACGAACTCGATCCAGCGCGGATATTTCCACAGACCGACGCGGCCCTTCACATGGTCCTGCAACTCTACGATAAGTCGCTCGCCGACCATGCCCGGCTTGAGCACAACAAACGCTTTTGGCTTTTCAAGCCCGTCGGCGTCACGGTGGGGCACGATCGCCGCCTCAAGCACGGCGGAATGACCAATCAACGCCTGCTCGATCTCGAACGGCGAAACCCAGATGCCGCTGACCTTGAACATGTCGTCGGTGCGGCCGCAGTAACGAAATCGGCCGTCCGCCAGCTTTTCATATTTGTCGCCGGTTCGCGTCCAATGCCCCTCGAAAGTGGTGCGGCTCTGCTGGCGCCGGCTCCAATAGTCCATCGCGCCCGAGGCGCCGCGCACCAACATTTCGCCGATAGCGTCCTCTGCGACTTCGGCGCCGTGTTCGTCCACCAGCCGCACCTCATAGCCGGGCACGGCGACGCCGGAGGTTCCGTAAACGACGTTGTCAGGCTGGTTGGAGAGAAAGATGTGCAGCATCTCGGTCGAGCCCACCCCGTCGAGAACATCGCAGCCGGTGAACCGCTTCCATTTGACGCCGATCTCTTCCGGCAGCGCTTCGCCAGCAGAGAGACAGCGCCGCAAGGGGGCGGTCACACGCGCCGCGCCCGCCTCCAACTTCGCGTCGAGCGCCGCATAAAGCGTCGGCACTCCGCAGAACACGCTGGGCCGGAAAGTCTCGAGAATATCAAACACCGCATCCGGCGTTGGACGCCCCGCATAGAGCACGCTGGTCGCTCCAACCGACATTGGAAAGGTCATGGAGTTTCCCAGGCCATAGGCAAAGAACAGCTTGGCGGCTGAGAAAACCACGTCGTCCTCGCGAATCCCCAGCACCTGCTTTCCATAAGTGTCGGCGGTGTATTTGAGGCTCGCATGCGCGTGCCGCACGCCCTTGGGCTCCCCCGTCGAACCCGAGGAATAGAGCCAGAAAGCGCATTCGTCCGGGGACGCCGGCTGCGTTGGCCGGCTCTCGCCGGCGTCGAGTTCGCGGGCAAAATCGAATGTTCCCGGCGGACCTTCGCCCCCAATCACGAACACCGCTTTGAGATAACGCGCCTCGGCCAACAAGGATGCGACCACCGGCAGCAACTCGCGCGAGACGAACAGCGCGCGGGCGCGGCTGTCGCGCAGGATCGACGCGTAAATGTCGGTCGACAGTAACGTATTGAGCGGCACAGGCGTAACGCCTGCCTTCACCGCGCCCCAGAACACGATGGGAAATTCGACCGCGTCGAGCATCAGCAATGCGACGCGGTTCTCGGGGTGCAGGCCATGTCTCTCGAACAGAGCGCCGAGCCGCCCGCTCTTTTCGCTGAGTTGGCCATAGGTCAGCGTGCGCCCCGCTCCGCCCGCCTCGCGAAAAGCGATCCTGTCGCACGCGGCGCCCTCGGCGTGCCGGTCGACGAAATAAGCAGCGGCATTGTTGGCGACCGTGACCATGTGCCCTCCCCCGAGCCGCCGCTCTCGCTTGGCGCCTTATGGGCTACGTTGCACAAGCCCCGCCTCTTTGTAACAAATTGCTGCGACGGGAGGGAAGCCGTCGAACTGCCGCTAAACTGGCCTTCCGCGCTCGCAAAATCGACCCATTCGGCTTATAGGGCCGCTGCCGTCCCCGCATGGGGCGCTTAGGACGCCCCGCCCGATAGGAGCTTTTATGAGTTCGACCAGCTTTCTCGCGAGCCTCGCGCTCGCCTCCACGCTCGCCTTGGGCATGGCGGTTTCCGCCGCCGCGGCCGATCCCAAGGTGCTCGCCAAGATAGACGGCACGCCGATCACGCAGCAGGATGTAGACGACGCGTTGGCCGATATCGGGCCGGGCCTGCCGGAGAAGATCGAGGGGGCCGAGCGGCAGAAATACGTGCTCGACTACCTGATCGACCTCAAGTTGGTCGCCAAGAAGGCCGATGCCGAGAAGCTCGACGCGAGCCCGGAATTTGCCCGCAGGCTCGCCTATTATCACGACAAGCTATCGATGGAATCGCTGCTGGGCAGCGTCGCCAAGGCGTCCGCCACCGACGAGGCGGAACACAAGGCCTATGAGGCCGCCGCCAAGGCGCAGCCGCCGGAAGATGAAATCCATGCCCGTCATATCCTGCTGCCCGACGAGGCCTCGGCCAAAGCGGCGCTGGCTCGCGTCAAGGCGGGCGAGGATTTCGCCAAGGTCGCGACCGAGCTTTCCAAGGACCCCGGCGGCGAAGGCGGCGACCTCGGCTGGTTCACGAAAGACCGCATGGTGCCGGAATTCTCCGAGTCCGCGTTCAAGCTCAAGGAGGGAGAGATCTCCGAGCCGGTGAAGACCCAGTTCGGTTGGCACATCATCAAAGTCGAAGGCAAGCGGACGAAAAGCTTTCCTCCCTTCGAGCAGGTGAAGGACCAAGCCGCCCGCTACGTCGCGCAGAAGGCGCAAACCGAGATGATTGCGGGCTTGAGGTCTCAGGCGAAGATCGAGCGCTTCGACGAGCCGGTCAAAGTAGCCGATCCTGCGAAGGCCGCCGCTCCCGCGCCCGAGCCCGCCGCCGACCCAGCGGCCGACCCCGCCAAACCCAAAACTCCTTGATCTGGCCAAGACGTCCTGATTGGGCGTTTGCAGCTTTGCAATCTGCAAGCCGGGGCCTATATCGCCCCGGCTTTTCAGTGAATAGAGAGGACTCGCATGGCCGCCCCCGCTCCGCTTTCGCCGCTTGCGCCCAAGAAGTATCCCACTCTTCCCGAGATCGAGGGCTTGCGCTTCGCCAGCGTGGCGGCGGGCGTGCGCTACGCGGGCCGCACCGATGTGACGTTGGCGCTGTTTGATGCGCCAGCCGCTGTCGCGGGCGTGCTCACACGCTCGAAATGCCCCTCCGCGCCGGTCGACTGGTGCCGCGCCAAGCTCGCCGGCGGGGTCGCTCGCGCGCTGGTGGTGAACTCAGGCAACGCCAATGCTTTCACCGGCCACAAGGGCGCCAGCGCGGTCGCGGCGATCGGCGAGGCGGTGGCGCACGCGACCGGCGCCGCGGCGGATCAGGTGTTCATGGCCTCCACCGGCGTGATCGGCGAGCCGCTAGACCCCGACCGCATCGCCGCCGTGCTCGACGGATTGGTCGCGCAGGCCAAGCCCGATGGCCTGATGGACGCCGCCAAAGCGATCATGACGACCGACACATTCCCCAAAGTCGCGACGCAGACGGTCAAGCTGGGCGACGCAGACGTCACTATCAACGGGATCGCGAAAGGCGCGGGCATGATCGCGCCGGACATGGCGACGATGCTCTCATTCGTGTTCACCGACGCGCCTGTGTCCGCTCCGGCGCTGCAGGCGTTGCTGTCAAAATCGGTGCAGCGCTCATTCAATGCAATCACGGTCGACAGCGACACATCCACCTCGGACACGCTGCTCCTGTTCTCGACCGGAACTGCCCGCGCTCGGGGCGCGCCCGAGATCACGGACGCGAACGACCCACGCCTGGCGGCATTCCGGCGCGCGCTCGACAAGGTGCTGCTCAACCTCGCGCATCAAGTCGTCTGTGATGGCGAGGGCGCGCGCAAGTTCATCGAGGTGAGCGTCGAGGGCGCGAACTCCCGCAAGGCCGCCAAGCGGATCGCGTTGTCGATCGCCAATTCGCCGCTGGTCAAGACGGCATGCGCGGGCGAGGACGCCAACTGGGGCCGCGTGGTGATGGCGGTCGGCAAGGCGGGCGAGAAGGCGGAGCGCGACAAGCTCGATATTTATTTCGGCGACATACGCGTGGCGTATCAGGGCCTGCGCGACCCCGACTACGATGAGGCCGCCGCCTCGGCCTATATGAAGAAGTCGAAGATCGTGATCGGCGTGAAACTGGGCGTCGGGACCGCGCGGGCGAAGGTGTGGACCTGCGACCTCACCAAGGAATACATCACCATCAACGGCGATTACCGTTCGTGAGATTGCTTTTGGTCGTCGCCGTAGCGCTGGTCGATTCCGACGACCGGGTGCTGATCGCGCAGCGGCCCGAAGGAAAAGCGCTCGCGGGCCTTTGGGAATTTCCCGGCGGCAAGATCGAGCCCGGAGAGCGGCCCGAAGAGGCGCTGATCCGCGAGTTGCGCGAGGAGATCGACATTGACGTCGAGGCGCCCTGCCTCGCGCCGCTGACCTTCGCCAGCCACGCCTACGACGATTTTCATCTGTTGATGCCGCTCTATGTCTGCCGCAAATGGAAGGGCGTCGCGCGGGCCAAAGAGGGGCAGGCGCTTAAGTGGGTCACCGCCAAGGCCTTACATAATTTTCCCATGCCGCCAGCGGACGCGCCGCTAATCGCGCATCTGGTCGACCTGCTGCGCTAGGGCGGGGCGGCCCCTTCGCGCTCAGACGTCGTGGGTTTCGAATATGTACATGTCGACGCCCCCGGTTGCGAATTTCTGCACGTCTGCGCCGGCAACCTGACCCTCGGGACTTGCAAACCCGGCGTGGATCGCGGCGACGTCGTCGAAGTACAGGGTTGCGACGAGATGCACGTTCGAAGCGCCCGCGGGACTGGCCAC
>JAYTRP010000259.1:0-5400 GCA_043746145.1 Hyphomicrobiales bacterium
TCGTTATCAGGGCGACTGGCCGACAATGGAGCGGTGCTGCTTTCAGCGTACCGCTTGATTGTCGCGGCCGTCGACGACGGCCGAACGATAACGCCCGCATCGGAATGGTTGATTGACAACTACCATCTTGTGGAAAAGCAGCTCCGTCAGCTCGGCGCCGATCTGCGCCCAGACTATTATCGTCAGCTCCCAAAGCTGATTACCGGCCCGTTTGCCGGTTATCCCCGTGTGTTCGGCCTGGCGTGGGCTTTCGTCGCTCACACCGACTCAGGTTTCGAGTCGGAAAGTCTGGTCGCCTACATCAATGCCTATCAGGAGGTGCAACCTCTGACGATCGGCGAGCTTTGGGCCGTCTCGATCACGTTGCAAATCGTTTTTATTGAAAATTTGCGACGCCTCGCGCAGCAGATCACGCTTGGCCGCGCCGTACGGCGAGAGGCTGACGGACTGGCCGACCGGCTTCTCGGCGTCGGCGGGCGAACCGCGGAGCCGGCCTCGGTTGTATTTGCAGGGCGACCCGCCGGGCCGTTGCCCGATGCTTTCGCCGTCCAACTCGTACATCGGCTTCGCGAGCAGGACCCAAAGTTCACGCCCGCTCTGGCCTGGCTCGACGAGCGGCTCGAGCTACAGGACACAACTGCTGACGCCGCCGTTCGTGAAGTCCATCGCAGCCAGGGCGCGGCGAACGTGACTGTTCGCAACATCGTCACAAGCTTGCGCATGATCGTCGAGGTCGACTGGAAAGATCTGTTCGAGCGATCTTGTCTTGTGCACGGCGTTCTCGCCAAGAGCGGCGTCTATCTGCAAATGGATTTCGCGACACGCAACCTTTACCGCGGAGCGGTTGAGGGATTAGCGCGAGAGTCGCTGCTTGCCGAACTCGACGTTGCGCAGCGCGCCGTCGAGGCGGCGGAAACGCCTAGCCCCTCGGCGCCAGCGCTTGAGCAATCAAGACGCGCCGACGCGGGCTATCACTTGCTGGCCGGGGGCCGGCGGGAATTCGAGGCCTCACTGGGCATTCGCAGGTGGCGACCTTTTCCTGAACGGGCAGCCGCAGCGGCGAACTTCGACATCTATGCCGCGTCGATCGTGGCGACGTCCGCGATCCTGTTGGCCATTGCGCTATTTGCTTTGGCGAAGATGAGCGTAGGCGCCGTGGAACTGACGGTTTTGGGATTATTGGGGGCCATTGCCGCAATTGATCTCGCAGTGGCCATGGTCAATCGCATTGTCGCCGTATTTGCCCCTGTCGCCTCGTTGCCTGCACTCGCGCTTCGCGGCGGCGTCCCGCAATCGCTGCGCACTCTCGTCGCCGTGCCGACGTTGCTGACGACGCAAGACGACATCGCCGAGCTCGTCAAGCGCCTCGAAGTCCACTACCTCGCGAGTCCGTCGGGCGATCTACATTTCGCGCTGCTTGCCGACTGGGTCGACTCCGATTTGGAGAGCGCGGAGGGCGATGCGGCGCTTGTGGAATTTGCCCGCGACGGCATCGAGCGTCTCAACCAGCGCTATGGCCCGGCGCCGGCGGGAACGCGGTTTTTCTTTCTCCACCGTCGACGTGTCTGGAGCAAAACAGAGTTACGTTGGCTTGGTTGGGAGCGCAAGCGTGGTAAGCTGCACGAACTCAATCGGCTACTGCGAGGCGCTACCGACACGACCTTCGTTCGGGAGAACGACGCCGCGGCGCTGCCGGAGAATATTCAATACGTCGTGACTTTGGACTCCGACACGCGATTGCCGCGCGAAACGGTTCTGCGCCTGATCGGCAAAATGGCGCATCCGCTCAACCGACCGCGCCTCGACGTCGAGCGAGGCTTGGTTGTCGAGGGCTACGCGGTCCTGCAGCCCCGGGTTACCCCATCGCTTCCCGATGGCGACGAGGGTTCGCTGTTCCAACGCATTTTCTCCAGCTCCAGCGGCATTGACCCCTATTCCTCCGCCGTTTCCGATGTCTATCAAGACATGTTCGGCGAGGGATCGTACGCGGGCAAAGGCATATATGACATTGACGCTTTCGAGGCGTCGCTCGCAGGCCGGGCGCCGGACTCGACGCTGTTGAGCCACGATTTGTTCGAAGGCACATTCGCCCGCGCCGGGTTCGCATCGGATGTCGAGGTCGTCGAGGAATTCCCATCGCGATACGACGTCAGCGCATCGCGGCATCATCGTTGGGCGCGCGGCGATTGGCAGCTTCTGCCCTGGATACTCGGCTTTGCTGACAAGACTGATGCCGCCCGGCGCGCCAGCGCCAGGATTCCGCGCATCGGCCGCTGGAAGATGATCGACAATCTGAGACGCACGCTGTCGGCGCCGACCACGGTGCTCGCTCTGACGCTCGGTTGGACGCTCCCGCTCCATCCCTCGCTCGCGTGGACGACATTTATCCTCGCGACCATCCTTGTCCCCAACCTGATCCCGTTGATTTCTGCAGTTGCGTCTCGGCGCCCGGGCGTTCCTATGTTCTCTCACTTACGGGTGCTGGGCGAGGATACCCGATTGTCGGCCAGCCTAACTCTCTTGAACATTACATTCCTCGCGGACCAGGCCTGGTTGATGGGCGACGCGATCGCGCGAACGGTCTGGCGGATTCTAATCAGCCGACGCCGCTTGCTGGAATGGACGCCGGCCGCGCAGGCGTCCGCGGGAAAGCGCCTCGATCTGCCGGGGTTCGCCTCTCGAATGGCGGGCGCCCTCTGCCTTTCCGCGGCTGCGTTGCTGATTGCCGTACTTTTTGGACATGGAACATGGCCCCTTGCGGCGCCCTTTGTCGCTTTGTGGCTGGCCTCGCCCGCCGTGGCGCGCGGCGTAAGCATGGCTCCAGGGCGCCAGCAATCCGCTTCGATTGCCGACAATGAAAGGCAGTTTCTGCGTCGAACCGCGCGCAAGACTTGGCGGTTCTTCGAGACCTTTGTGACCGTTGGCGACAATATGTTGCCGCCTGACAATTTTCAGGAGGACCCTGCGCCGGTAGTCGCGCATAGAACCTCGCCAACCAATGTCGGCCTCTATCTGCTCTCTGTCGTCAGCGCTCGGGACTTTGGTTGGCTCAGCGCCACGCAGACGATCGAGCGCCTAGAGGCGACGCTCGCGACCTTGAACAAAATGCAACGATTCCGTGGGCATTTTTACAATTGGTACGATACCACGGATCTGCGCGCCCTCGAACCCCGATACGTGTCGTCGGTCGACAGCGGGAACCTTGCAGGGCATTTGATTGCGCTCGTCAACGCGTGCCGAGAGTGGCGCCAATCTCCCTTGGTCGAAGCGGCTCGGCGCGCTGGCTTGGCTGACACACTCGCCCTCGCCGCCGAGGAGATTGCCCTACTCAGCGCCGGGCGCAGGACGCAAACGGTGACGCCACGACAGTTGGAAGATTCGCTGTCGGCGATGGCCAAGACGCTCGCTGGCGCAGTTGGGGACGAGGCCGCTGTCCAGGCTGATTGGGCGCGGCTTGCAAATGACGCGGAAGTTCTGGTCGATATCGCTCGCGCGATCGCCCTCGAGCGTAGCGATGGAAGCGGTTCGGATCTCCTCTACTGGACGCAGGCGATCATAGCGACGATCGAAGCGCACCGTTCGGATCTGTCAGTATCGGCGGCGCTCGTGACCGAGCGCGCGGCTCGGTTGGTCGCGTTGGAGGACGCGTTCAGGGCGATAGCGATGGCGATGGAGTTTGGCTTTTTGTTCGACAAAGAGCGCCAGTTGCTCTCCATTGGATATCTCATGGCCGAGTCCGCGCTCGATCGCAATTGCTACGATCTTCTCGCCTCGGAAGCGCGTCTCGCCAGCTTCTTTGCGATCGCCAAGGGGGACATTCCCACCCGCCACTGGTTCCAGCTTGGCCGCGCCGCAACTGCGGTTTCGAAGGGAACGGCGTTGATCTCATGGTCGGGCTCAATGTTCGAATATCTGATGCCGCCGCTTGTGCTGCGTGCGCCGGTCGGCAGCCTGCTTGAGCAAACGGATCGGCAAGTTGTGCGCCAGCAGATCGACTATGGCGCCAAGCTTAAATTGCCATGGGGCGTTTCCGAATCCGCCTATAATGCGCGCGATTTGGAGTTCACTTATCAATATTCGAACTTCGGTGTGCCGGGTCTTGGCTTGAAGCGCGGACTGAGCGAGAATCAGGTCGTCGCGCCCTATGCGTCGGCCTTGGCGACAATGGTCGATCCTTCAGCCGCGGTTGTGAACTTCAAGAAATTGACGGAGATCGGCGCGCAGGGCCGCTTCGGATTTTACGAGGCCGTGGACTTCACCGCGACGCGTGTTCAGGAAGGCGAGCAATTCGCACTCGTGCGTTCTTTCATGGCGCATCACCAGGGCATGTCGATCGTGGCGATCGCCAATGCTCTACTCGAAGGCGCGATGCGCGAACGCTTTCATTCAGAGCCGATCATACAAGCAACGGAACTGCTATTGCAGGAACGGGCTCCTCGCGAGGTCTACTCGACCCGGCCCTGGGCTGCGGACGTTAAGACAGCTAATCGCGCAGGCGACTCCGACCCCTCCGGTGGACGCAAGATCGACTCGCCGCATCTAGCCATTCCAGCAACCTTGCTTCTCTCCAATGGTCGCTACGCCGTGATGCTGACAGCCGCGGGCTCCGGCTATAGTCGTTGGGGCGACATGGCGATTACGAGATGGCGGGAGGACGCGACACGGGACGACAGCGGCTCATACATCTTTTTACGCCACACACGCAGCGGCGCTCTTTGGTCTGCCGGGTTCCAACCAACCGGGATCGAGCCGGACGAATATTCCGTGCTGTTCAACGAGGATCGTGCCGAGTTCACGCGGCGCGATGGCCAATTAACGACAACGCTCGAGGTGCTCGTTTCGGCCGAGGACGATGCCGAGGTGCGGCGCGTGATCCTTACCAACACCGGCGTCCGCTTGCGCGAAATCGAAATCACCTCGTATGCGGAATTGAGCCTCGGACCGCAGAACGCCGATGTGGCGCATCCCGCCTTCGCGAAACTGTTTGTCGAAACCGAGTATCTCATCGAGTTTGGCGCTATTATTGCCACGCGACGCAAGCGGACCCCGACGGAACCGGAAATCTGGGCGGCGCATTTGAGCGTCGTAACCGGCGATGCCGGCGGCAAGCCTGAATTCGAGACCGACAGGGCTCGATTTCTAGGCCGCGGGCACGGCGTCAGCGCGCCGATCGCGATGCTGGACTCCCGGCCGTTGAGCAACTCGGTGGGCGCCGTTCTCGACCCGATCTTCGCCTTGCGCCGTCGTGTCAAAGTAGCGCCCGGGGCGACGGTCCGGGTTGCATTCTGGACCATGGCGGCGGGATCGCGCGCGGCATTGCTCGACAATATCGACAAACATCGCGATCAGACTGCCTATGATCGAGCGATCACTCTTGCCTGGACGCAAGCTCAGGTGCAA
>JAYTRP010000260.1:0-1645 GCA_043746145.1 Hyphomicrobiales bacterium
GACGGCCAGCGCGCGCGCATCTCCGCTTTGTTCAATAAAACCGATCCGGCGGCGTTCGCGGCGCTCGACGCCCTGCGAACCGAACCGGCCAGAAGGACGCCGACCGAATTCCTGCATCACCTCGATCGGCTCGAAGCCATCCGGGCTTTCGATTTGTGCCCGTCTCCGCCAAGGGGTGTTCCGGCGGCAACCCTCGAACGCCTTGCCCGCGTCGCTCGCGTTGGCAAACCATCCGCCATCTCGGCGCTGCAAGAGCCTCGACGAACCGCGACCGTCGCCGCGTTGTTTCATACCTTGGAGGCCACGGCCCAAGACGACGCCGTGGAGCTTGCCGAGGCTTTGCTGACGGATTTGTTCAAGGACGCGGCGAGCGCCAACAAAGAGAAACGGCTCAGAACGCTCCGCGATCTCGACGCCGCCGCGATGCTTTTGCGCGAGATGGGCCGCCTGGTCGTCACGGACGACGATCTTCCTCTCGTTGCTTGGCGAGAGGCGCTTTTCGAGAAGCTTGCGCGCGCTGACATCGAAGCCGCGATGGCGGAAATCGACGCTATCGCCGAACCCAAGGACGCCAACCTCTATACAGAACTTCGCGCACGATGGCGTCGCGCTCGCCGCCTGTTCTTCAATATCGCCACGCGCATCGAGCTCGGTTCCTCGCCGAACGGCAAGGCTCTGATCGACGTCGTCACCTATCTCAAGGGCGTGGCCGACTGGTCGAACGCGAGGATGTGCGACGCGCCGACGGGAGCTATCCCGAAATCCTGGCGCGATCACGTTCTCGATGAAAAGGGAGCGGTGCTCGACCCGAAAGCCTATGTCTTGGCCACGATCTCGGCCTGGCGATCGGCGCTCAAAAGGCGCGACATATTCGCCATGCCGGGTATCCGGTATGGCGATCCCAGGCGCGGCCTGCTCGACGGCGTCGCCTGGCAAGACTCCAGCGCCATGGTCTGCCGCGCCCTCAATCGCTCGCTCGACGCCGAGGCGGAAGTAATGGGCCTGATCCGGATTCTCGACGAGACCTACGCCCGCGTCTCCGCGCGCGCACCCGACAATCCCGACTTGCGCATCGAGATCGTTGACGGCAGATCGGAGATCGTCGTCACCCCGCTCGATAGGCTCGAAGAACCCGAGAGCTTGCGCGCCTTGCGTCCCAACGTCCATGGCCGCATGCCCAAGGTCGGCTTGCCCGACGTGTTCCTCGAAATCATGGCGCGAACCGGCTTCGCGCAAGCCTTCACCCACCTGAGCGAGCGGCAAGCCAAGGTCGACAATTTTGAAATCAGCTTGTGCGCGGTCCTGGTCGGTCAGGCCTGCAATATCGGGATAGAACCCATGGTCAGGCCCGACATTCCCGCGTTGCGCAGGGATCGGCTTTCCTGGATAAACCAAAACTTCATCCGACCAGAGACCCTCGACGCCGCCGGCGCTTTGATCGTTTCGGCCCACGGCCGCCTGCCCATCGTCAAACATTGGGGAGACGGCGACGTCACTTCGGCCGACGGCATGCGCTTCGTCGCGCCCGCAACCGCGATCCACGCCGGAGCCAACCCCAAATACTTCGGCCAGGGGCGCGGCGTCACTTGGTACAATCTCGTTTCCAATCAGTTCTCGGGGCTCAACGCGATCGTCGTTCCCGGAA
>JAYTRP010000261.1:0-5398 GCA_043746145.1 Hyphomicrobiales bacterium
CTTTACCGTGCTTGGCGACGGCGACGGGATACGCAACGGCCCGCGCCGCATCGAGCACGAGATATAGTCTGCGTCCGTGCTGACTGATAACGATCGTACCGGCTTGATATTCCGAGGGGAAGGCGACGAGCGTGCGAGCTTGGGCGACGCAGACCGGCAGCACTAGCCACAAAGCCGCAGAAGCGATTGTCGCGGTCAATAATGACTTGATCATGGTCTCTCCTCACGCTGGGTAGACCCAGACATGATAGCAAACCCGCCTGCATCGCGCCGCACATTCCTGTTATTCGGTAAATTAGATGGAAAACCCGTGACCGCGGCAAAGGGAGACCTTATGCAGATAAAACCCGACGTGGTGGTTCCCGCATGCTGACAAACAAGGGCAAATACGGTCTGAAGGCGATGGTGCATCTGGCGGGCATGCCCGCTGGCCAGCCCGCGCTCGTGGCGGACATCGCCACGATCAATAATATTCCCAAGAAGTTTCTCGACGCGATCTTAGGCGAATTGCGTACCGCTGGCTTCGTTCATTCCAAAAAGGGACGAGGCGGCGGCTATGCCCTGGCTAAACGAGCGATCGACATCAAAGTCGGCGACATCGTGCGTTCGCTAGACGGACCGTTGGCGCCAATCGGCTGCGCCAGCGTGGTTTTCTACCGCCGCTGCGACGACTGCGATCCCAATAAGCCATGCAGCGTGCGACTAATCATGGGCGAAGTGCGAGAAGCGATCTCGGCCGTGTTGGATGCGCGTTCGCTGGCTGAGATGCGACAGTTGACACTTGTGGAAGAGGCGGCAGTTTAAGCAAACTGCGCGCCGCGACGCGACGACATTGTGGCTGCGGGTTAACTCGTCAGCCTTCGGCCGGTCATCGAATCCAGCGCAGCATGGAAATCCCTGATGCGCGGGACAATTTGCGTCCGATACTTCGAGCCGTTGAATACGCCGTAATGGCCAACGCCGAGTTGCATGTAGTGCTGCTTTTTATCTGACGGGATGTTTACACAGAGGTCATGCGCCGCTTGTGTCTGACCGACTCCAGAAATATCGTCGTTCTCACCCTCGATCGTCATCAGACCGCAATGGCGGATCGCGGTCGGGTCGACCAGATTGTCACGATGCATCATCTCGCCTTTAGGCAGTTGATGGCGCACAAACACGGTCTCAATCGTCTGCATGTAGTATTCGGCGGTGAGGTCCATCACAGCAAGATATTCGTCGTAGAATTCACGGTGCTTTTCCGCCGAATCGCCGTCGCCCTGCACAAGATGCTTGAACATGTCGACATGCGCATTGACATGCCGATCCATGTTCATCGCCATAAAGCCTGAGAGTTGGAGATAGCCGGGATAAACCTTGCGACCCAACCCGGGATACGGAAACGGCGCGCTCTGCAAACAATTTTCACGAAACCATTCTACGCCCCGCTTCTCAGCGAGTTGGTTGACAGCGGTTGGGCTTTTGCGTGTGTCGACGGGTCCGCCCATTAGCGTCATTGAGCGAGGCGACGCCGGATCGCCGGCGGCTTCCATCAGCGCAACGGCGGCAAGCAGCGGCACCGAAGGCTGGCAGACGCCTAGCGTGTGCATGCCAGCGCCGAGACTTTGCAACATCTCCCTGACGTAATCGATATAGTCGTCGAGGTCGAAGCCCCCGACCGCCAGCTGAACCATCCGCGCATCAACCCAGTCAGTGATGTAGACACGATGGGTCGGAAGGAACGCCTCGACAGTACCGCGCAACAGTGTGGCGTAGTGTCCCGACATCGGCGCGACGATTAGCAGCCTCGGCTGTTCCTGTTCGCCCGGCAGACTAGGCCGCGAAAAATGCAATAGATTGCAGAACGGGCGGCTCCAGACGATCTCTTCAAGCACCTCGTGCTCAACGCCGTCAACGAATGTCTTGTCGAGACCGAATATAGGCTTGCCATACCGTCGCGTAATTCGCTCAAATAACTCAGCGCCAGCCGCAACATTGCGTCCAAACGTCGTCGATGTCAGCGGATTGAAGGGGTTTCGGAACATGAAGTGCGTAGCGTCGGAAAACGCACGCGCTGGGGCAAGTGCGGCATGCGCCCATTCATAAAATTGGTACTGATACGCGTTGGATCGCAACATCTTCGCCCCTACGCTCACATCCGAGACTAAATTAACAACACCGGCTGCCTAGTTAATGTCCATATTGCGCTCATGCAATGCCGCACTTTGGACTAGCGCAATGACCTGAGCAGCCTAATTCACAGCTTTTTAGCGAATAACTTGCTCAATTTACGTTGGCACAGGGCAGAATTCGATCCCTAGCAACAGTTCGATGGGTTCGGACGGTTCAAATGCCGGCAATACCGGCAAGTAATCACGCGTAAGCGGGAGCAGAGACAGTTTCTGCGAGAATCTCATAGGATCTCAGGCGCGCACGGTGATCGTAGATCGCCGCGGCGGCAATCAACTCATCCGCGTTTGTGTCGCCGACAAACTTCCTCAAGCCTTCCGCCACAGTCTCGCGCGATCCGACAAACGAACACGCAAGCATCCCCGTGGCGTGCGCTTTTTCCGCAGGTGACCAATATTGCTCAATATCGTCAATTGGTGGACGGAGCTGTCCACGCGTGCCCCGAATGATATTGGCAAAGCTCTGCTGAGCCGACGTAAACAGGCGTTTCGCCTCAGCGTCCGTATCTGCCGCGATGACATTTACACCGACAATCGCATGCGGCTTGTCGAGTTGTTCGGACGGTTCGAACCTGTCCCGGTAAATGGCCAGCGCCGGCCTCAGCATTTCTGGGGCGAAATGTGAGGCGAAAGCAAACGGCAAACCCAGCATCGCCGCCAATTGCGCGCCAAACGTGCTCGATCCCAAGATATAGAGTGGTATCTTGAGGCCGGTCCCCGGCACCGCCTGAACTCGCTGCCCCGGCTGGAGATCGCCTAGCAGCGCCTGCAGCTCCAGCACGTCGCGGGGAAACTGATCCGCCGCTTCGGGACTGCGGCGAAGCGCACGCAATGTCATTTGATCCGTGCCCGGCGCACGGCCAAGCCCAATGTCAATCCGTCCGGGGTATAGCGCCTCCAACGTGCCAAATTGCTCAGCAATAACGATCGGCGCATGATTGGGCAGCATTATCCCGCCAGAACCGACGCGGATCGTCGATGTGCCGCTCGCGACAAAGCCAATCGCGACAGCGGTGGCCGCGCTGGCGATGCCAACAAAATTGTGATGCTCGGCGAGCCAGTAGCGCCGATAGCCCCATTTCTCAGCATGGCGCGCGAGATCGAGCGAGTTACGAAGCGCGTCGCCGGGTGAGGAACCCTCGGGTACGGGCGAGAGGTCAAGAATCGAGAGCGGAACGTTTTTCATAGTCTTTAGATCGGGCCGGCGCCCCGGCCGCGCAAGCCCTTCCGGCGCAACCTCTTCAGCCCCGTGCAATTTGCTCGCGCAAAATTGCCGAAACATCGATCGAGACGTCGGGACGGGGCGTCAGCGCCAGATCGTTGAAAATATGCTCGAGGTGTTCGCTCATCAACGCCGCCGCCCGGAATCCGTCACGCGCCTCAAGCGCACTGACCAGCGTGGCGTGCTCGTCGTGTCCGCAGGCAGACGCTGGCCCACGACCATAGAGCGCGATGACCAGCGACGAGCGCGAAATCAGGCCGCCGAGGAAGCGCGTCAGCGCGCCCTCCCCGCGCACACGGGCGATCGCAATATGAAACGCGCCGCTGAGGCGGATTGCGGCTTGTCTGTCTCTCCGACGCAGCGCAGCATCTTCCTCGGCGAGCAGCGCACGCAGTTGCGCCACTCCCGCCGGCGCGATCAGAGAGGCCACTTCCATCGCCACGCCCGCTTCCACGAGGCGCCGGCTCGAAAAGATATCTTCGGCTTCGGCAACGGTCGGCGCTGAAACAAATGCGCCGCGATGACGCTCAATCGTGACGATATTGTCATGCGCGAGCGCCTGTAACGCGCTGCGCACCAGCGTGCGGCTTGCATTAAACAGCGAGCCGAGTTGCTCCTCAGTCAGCTTCGCGCCAGGCGGCAGTCGCTGGTCGACAATCGCATCGTAGATACAGCGATAGATCGCCGCAACGCGATCAGTTGGCGCGGGCAGCCGAAGTTCCTGAGTTTGCATCAAATTTATAGTTGGCGACATTGCGCGTGAGTTCGCGAGACCGTGGAAGTTTGAATCCAAAGAAAATGTTGCACAGCCGCCGTAAGGACGCGAGCGCAACTTGTATACAATCCCGCCGAAATTGTAGACATACGTTGCCCAAGCTTTCGGCGCACGCTCGGCCCTGCCGCAGATTTATGACATTTTTGGCCGAGACTGGGGAAATTTCCTCGCTTACGCCGTTGGCACGCGCCTTGCTGACTTGTGAACGTCCCTCTTACGGCTTGTGAGGCCATGACAGCGCCCGGTAATCTGGAACTGATCAAAGTCACTAAGCGATATGGCGCGTCAACGGCGGTAGACGCTATCGACCTGCGCGTTCCCGCCGGCGCTTATTGCTGTTTGCTGGGCCCGTCAGGCTGCGGAAAAAGCTCTACGTTGCGAATGATCGCAGGTCACGAAAGCACGACCGAGGGCGACATCCTGATCGGGTCCGTCAACGTGACAGATCTGCCGCCGGCCAAGCGCGGCACGGCAATGATGTTTCAGAGCTACGCGCTGTTTCCCCATCTCACCTGCCTCGATAACGTCGCCTTCTCTTTAAAGATGCAGGGCGTCGACAAGGCCACACGGCACGCCAAGGGAATGGAGCTCCTGAAGCTGGTCGCGATGGAAGCTTACGCACAGCGGATTCCCGCGCAATTGTCTGGCGGCCAGCAGCAGCGCGTGGCGCTTGCCCGCGCGCTGATCACGCAGCCGCAGATCCTGCTGCTCGACGAGCCGCTCTCCGCGCTCGACCCATTCCTTCGCGTTCGCATGCGCGGCGAATTGCGCCGGCTGCAGACCAGCCTTGGCATTCCCTTCATTCATGTCACGCATGGCGAGGACGAGGCTCTGGCGCTTGCGGATATCGTGGTCGTCATGAACAAAGGCAAAATCGAGCAGGCGGCCTCGGCGCGCGAAGTATTCGAGAAGCCAGCGACCGAATTCGTCGCGCGCTTTCTGGGCGGCCACAACGTGATCCGAACCCCCGGCGGTCCGATCGCGGTACGCGCCGACCGGACGCAAATTGCTCACAATGGCGCGACCAACCGGCTCGCGGCGCAAGTGACTGGCGTCGAATACCAGGGCGCGTCCTATCACATCGCTCTCGAGGGCGGCGGCGCGTCCGATCTGATTGCGATCGTCAGCGACGGCGACTTCGCAAAAATTCCCGTCGCGATTGGCGACAAGGTCGGACTCGCCTGGGGCGACGAAGACATTCACCCCGTTTCACCGGCGGCGTGAAAGCCGACG
>JAYTRP010000262.1:0-5386 GCA_043746145.1 Hyphomicrobiales bacterium
CGGCGATCGCCGCAATTTTGGTGGCGCGCTGGCCGAGCCGGACTTGGCTTGCAAGGGCGACGAGGGCGAAGGTCGATAGGATAAGGCCGCTGATGATCCACGGGTTCATCTGATAGCCTAGCGACCATTGGAATTCGCGGATTTCCATTCCGCTGCCGAACACGACGGCGACGACCATGCTGGCAGCCAGCAGTCCGATCATTTCCCAACTGCGCTCGCCCTGGCTGATCCGGTAAATCAGCAGTCCGCCTAGGAATTCACCTGCGTAATTCGTCACGAACAGATGGTCGAGAAAGTGCGTGTGCAGCACGAAATTGTTGGTGACGGCGATCGCCAGCCAGACAGCGCCGATGTCGACAATGCGGCGTTGATAGAGGCCTGTTGCGAGCCCGAGGAACACCCAGACGTAGAAGGTAATCTCGGCCACGATCGTCCAGTAGGCGCCGTCGATAAACGGCTGATGCAACGCCAGCGGCATGAATACGAGATTGGCGGCCCAGACCTGCAGGGTGACGGGGAAATTCGGATCGTGCGCAAGCGCCTGAATGAGCGCGGACATAGTCATGCAGACCACGAACGCGGGCCAGAGCCGCAGCATACGGGCGCGGGCGAAGCCTAACGCGTCGCGACCTTGGGCTGACCAGGCGATCACATAGCCTGAGATGACGAAGAACAGTTCGACGCCGAGGCGACCGTAAACTGCGTAGTCCTCAATCCCTGAAAAATGAAGCGATCCTGCCCATTCGGAATGGGGGCCGCGGAACAAGCCATGGTAAGCGATCACCGCAAAAGCGGCAAAAAGCCGGAGCCCGTCGAGGCCGGGCAGCCTTTTCGTCTCGGAGCCCGACCCCGACGCTCGCGCCGCGAGGCGATCTTTCAGAGGCGGCGTGAAACTCGAAAATATCCGCAGTCTCTGCATGGGTCACCTCGCCCGGTCCGACTGTTTCGCGATGAAACAATTGCGCGTCGTTTCCGCACGGGTTCATGGCGGTGAGCCCTGCGTGCAGGCTCTCGCGCAAGCGCAAGGCCAGGGTCAGTCGGATTAGGGTGCGCGATTAACCTGTTCGCACCGAAGCGGCGCCTATAGACTTGAAGGCCTTCAGCGGTCGCAGGGAGCAAATTCCATGGCTATTACGCGTCAAGTCATCACTTCGCTTCTGCGAGACGGGTCCGACATGCTCGGGACCAAGAACGTGGCGGTGAAGATCGTCGACGAGAGCATCGTTTCGGGCTCGCTGCTCACCGTCGAGAGCAACCATTTCTGCGTGCTGAAATCGCGCGGCGCCGTGCTCAACGTCTACGAAACGGGGCAATACGCGCTGACGACGCCGGACAAGCCGCTGGTCGGCTCGATCGTGCAGGGATTTTTCGGCGGCAGCTCGCCCTGGGTCTACGAGGTCATATACATCAACCGCGCCAAGCTGATGGTCAGCAATAGCGGGATCGCGACCAGCGCCGAAATGGCCGAGGTCAGCTATCAGGTCGATTATTACATTCACGTCGACTCGCAGGCGGCGGCGCTCGATCTGATCACGCATCTACCGTTCAACGGCCACACCATCGATACGGCGGAAGTCGCGGCGTATGCGGGGCCCGCGATCGAGCAGGCGATCAACCAGATCGTGCAGGTCACCAAGCTCGAGCACATTAACGCGCATATCCAGGAGCTACGAGAAGGCGTGAAAAACCATCTCGCCGATTTCCTGAAGACCTACGGCATCATGCTGAACGATCTGAAGATCCTGATCCTGCCGCGCGACGAGAGGATGCGCGAACTGATCTCGCTGCAGGCGCTAGGCCTGACCCCGATCGAGGCGGTGCGCTATTATCTCGCGCTCAAGATGGCGGACAAAGGGCTGGTGTCTGCGCCGAACGCCGCCGCGGGCGTCCCGTTCCAGATCGGGGGGCAGCAGCCGGTCGGCTTTTATAACGTGAGCGACACGACCGGGCTGTCAAAGTGACCAGCATATTCGACGATCCCGAGGCGTTGGAGAAAGTCGCGGTCAACCTGTTTTACGGTTGGGGTTACAATTTCTACCGCGTCGAGAACCTGCTGCGGGCCGACGACCTGATGGTGCGCGCCAAAGTCTGCGCGTTGCTGGGGCAGGCCCGGGCGACGGTCGAGAGCGCGGAGAGCGACTATCGGCGCGTTCATCTCCCCGCGCCAACGCGCGAAAAGCCGCTGCCGGATCCGGCAGCGGTCACGGGCGCGCAGGCGCTCGAGGCTCTGTCGCGCCAGATCGGCGCCATCGAGGGGCAGATCCGCGCGCAGCCCGTGCCCGAGGCGGACAAGATGACCAACCGCTATCGTCGCGAGGGCGAGACGCTGCAGCGCCTGCTGCAAGGCGACATGGCGCTGGTGGGCCGCGCCGAGACGCTGCGTGCGAAGCTCGATGGCCAGGAGGGCGAGGCCATTCTCGCGGCGGCGGCGGAACTGCGCGGCGGGCTGCGAGGGCTTGAGCAGTCGCTGCGGGAGCGGCAGAGCGTGCTGATGGTCTGACGAAGCCGCGGGCTGAAGGGCCTTGGAGGCAAAGGCTTAAAGTCTATGCTGCATCGTGACGTGGTTAATCCCCGCGAGCGCCGCCCTTGTCCACGACCGCCACCGAACGCGTGACCTGCCTTGACGGCCTGCGGGGTTTTCTCGCAGCTTACGTAATGATCGCCCATCTCGCCAATGCGTTTGGACAGGGGCGGCTGATCGGCGCGGCGAACGTCTCGGTGACGATCTTCTTTGTGATCTCCGGCTACGTGCTCACCCGTGCGTGGAACGGCCACTATCTTGCCTTCCTCGCCCGCCGGGTCGTGCGGCTCTGGCCGGTCTATGCACTCGCGATCGCGGTCGGAGGTTACCTCTGCGGCTCGTTCGCGCCGGCGTCGCTATATCTGTGGTTCCCCTTGATGGGCGTGCACGCTCAGCCCGCGCAGAACCCAGCGGCATGGTCGCTGTTCATCGAGGCCTGGGCGATGCCGCTGATGCCGTTGATCGTGTGGATCGGCCGGCGGCCGGTCTGGACGGCCGCCGCCATGCTCGCGCTGTTTGCGGCGAAGGGGTACAACGAGGACGTCTATTACGGCCTCTACTTCATCGCAGGCAGCTACTTCGCCAGGGCGACCATACGCTCCCGATTTTTGGAAAGTGCGTTCCCGCAATGGCTGGGGAGAATTTCCTACAGCCTCTATCTCTCGCATCTGCTGGTGATCGCCGTCCTGAAATTCTACTTGCCCGGCGTCGCGTTGTACCTTGCGATTCCCGCCTGCCTCGTGGTCGCCCAAGTCGTCTGTCTCGCGGTGGAGCGGCCGAGCATCTTGCTGTCGCGTCGGGTAGGGCGATGGGTCGAGAGCGCGTTGGGACAGGATAGCGGGCGTGCAGGGGTTGTCGTTGCGAGTTAGATCCGGCTGTTCATTTCAGTTCGGTATCTAGCAAATACAAGCCTCTAGGCGTCCTATGCTGCAACTTTGCCGGCGCGTCGCGAGCGGATCTCGCGCTCCTACGCTAGCGGCATTAGACAGGAGCGAACTAAGCGTTGCCCGAGCGGTCATCGCCGGGCTTGTTGTTCGTAACATCCACGCCGTCATACAGGGTGACTACCTTCAGAAGGTGTTGTCGATGGCGCCGCGTGAATGACCCAGAAGAGGGTGGTCGTGAAGGCGTGAAGAAGAGCATAGTTATGGCGTCCTGGACACGGCGGACATTCTATCACGAATTCTCTTTTTCAGAAAGGAATTGACGCGTGCCGTCGACCGACCTGACTATCTGTCCCCTCGCGCCCGCACCTGAAACCCTCCGCCAGTTGGTCACTCTCCTGATCGAAACGGTCGCGCATGGCGGCTCGGTCAGCTTCATGCATCCGTTGAGCGAACACGAAGCGCGCGCTTTCTGGGACAAGTCGCTGGCGGCCGCCGAGCGAGGCGGGCGGATCGTGTTCGGCGCCTTCGAGGGCGACGCGCTGCTCGGCTCCGTGACGCTGCTGCTCGACTGCCCGCCCAATCAACTGCACCGCGGCGAAATCGCCAAGATGATGACGCGGGTAGCGCATCGCGGCCGCGGAATTGCCACCGCGCTGTTGAAGCAAGCCGAGGCGGTCGCCATTCAACGCGACCGCACGCTCTTGACGCTGGACACCGCAAGCGAGGAGGGCGCCTCTGCGCTTTACGAGAACTGCGGCTTTACCTACGCCGGCGAAATTCCGGATTATGCGCTGAAACCGCACGGAGGCCTGACGGGCGCGAGGATCTACTGGAAGCGCATCGGCGCTATAGCGGACGCTGGACGGCTCGGCTAAAGGCAGATCCGGCGTTCGCGCTGGGGCGGGCGCCGCCGGACGGCTAAAGCGACCACATCCCCTATGAGCGACGCCGCCGTTCCCGCGACCTTCAGCCGCCAAACCGATGCGAGCCGCGTCTGGCCCGTGATCCTGTGCGGCGCCGCTGTCTTCGTTCTAGCGTTGGCGGCGTTCTCGCCCGGCGTCACCGACGCGAAAGCGATCTATTTCGACGAAACCTGGTACGTGCCGACCGCCCGCACCTGGCTTGCGACCGGCGAAATGCTGCATCAGGAGCACCCGCCGCTCGGCAAGCTGATGATCGCGCTCAGCATGACGCTGTTTGGCGATAATCCGCTGGGCTGGCGCGCGCTCAGCGTCTTGTTCGGCGCGATCACGGTGGTGGGAATCTGGCTGTGGACATTGGCGCTGACCAACCGCGTCACCGTCGCGCTTTGGGCCGCCGCGATGACCGCACTCGACGGGATCGTGTTTGTGCAGGCGCGCATTGCGATGCTCGACATCTTCCTGATGGCGTTCCTCGCGCTGGCGCTCGCGTTCTACACGTTCGCTCTCGAGGCGAACGACCGTCGCGGCGCTATGATCAATGGGACAGCGATGGGCGTTTGTCTCGGCCTTGCCGGCGCCTGCAAATGGTCGGGTTTTTTCCTTGGCTTCGGGCTGATCGCGATCCAGGCGCTGATCGGCCTTATGCGGCTTTGGAAAGTGCGGTTCGACGATCCGCGCGCGACGGACTTTCACCGCCCCGGCGCCCCACTGGCGTTTGACCTCGGCGTGAACGTGATCGCTTTCGGATTGGCGCCCCTCGTCGCGTATTTCCTCTGCTACCTACCGCAAATGCTGCACGAGAAGACCATTCTGGAATTCTTCGTTTCGCATAAGCGCATGTTGCAGATCATGATGGGTCATTCCGCCGATCATCCCTACATGAGCCTATGGGACACATGGCCGCTGCTGTGGCGTCCTGTCTGGTATCTGTTTGAGGTTCCTGGGCAGGAGGTCGCAAATTGGAGCGAAATCAATCCGGCGGCGGCGGTCGTCGGCCTGCCCAATCCAGTGGTGTTCTTCGCCGGCGAGGCGGCGATTGTCGCGGCGTCATGGTT
>JAYTRP010000263.1:0-5379 GCA_043746145.1 Hyphomicrobiales bacterium
GTTACGGTGACAGTCCACTTATTTTGCCTTTCTCCGGCTTCTCGTCAGCTTTTGGTTTCGGGCCGCGTCGCTGCGGTCTCAAGGTTCGGCCCAGCGCAAGTTCCAGCCGCGTGACGAAATCTTCGTCGCCGAGCGGACGCCCGATGGTTTCCGCTTTCCGCAAGGGTTCCATCAGCGCATCGCGGTCGGCGTCGTTGAGAAGGTCGGCGAAACGAGGAAAGCGATCCATCACCGGTTTGAGCAGCGTCACGCCGTCCTCGCGATTGTTCAAATGCGCCTGCGCGCTCGACCAACGCCAGTCTTGCGCGCGTTCGACGAGCCGTGCCCGCACCGGATTGAGGGCGACATAGCGCAAAGCCGCCGCCAGATGCGCTTCGTCCATCGCCACCGCGCCGAAACGCCCCTGCCAGAAATGCCCGGTCTTTTTCTGGCGCGCATGCGCCCGCCCGGCATATTGGCGATGCACTTTGGAAAGGGCTCGCCGCAATCCATCGGGATCGCCAGGATTGAGAATGAGATGGACGTGGTTCGGCATCAGCGCCCAGGCCCAAACTTCCACGCCGAACTCGCGGCAATTTCGGCCGAGAAGGTCTCGGTAAAACGCATAGTCCTCGTCGGTGAAAAACGTCCGCGCCCGACCATTGCCACGCTGGGTGATGTGGTGGGGAACGCCGGGAATGACGACACCGGCGAGGCGAGCCATAGGGTATTGCTAACGCGTCGCGGGCGTCAGGTTAAATTCGTGCACTGTCACCGTATCCCCGCCGTATCCCACGTATCCCAACTACGCAGTGCGACTGACGGTTTCTAGTTGGCGCAATTGGGACCGCAGGAGCAGAAAGGCAACCACGATTTCGGACGCTGCGGAAAAACATTGGCGTGAGGATCACAAGCCTCAATGTATTCTAGCGCACACAGCGTTCAAATGGGCGCGCTTTGCCGTCCACGCGCCCTAACGGGTGAGTCGCCCCCTCACATCGTCGCGCCGATCTGCCAAGGCGCAAATTCCGCCTCGCCATATCCCAGCTCCTCCGACTTCGACCGCTCGCCCGAGGCGACCGCAAGCACGCGGGCGAAAATCTCGCGGCCTTTCTCTTCGATCGTCACGCCGTCCAGCACATCGCCGCAGTTGATGTCCATGTCCTCGATCATGCGGTTGTACATTTCGGTGTTGGTCGCGAGCTTGATCGAGGGGGTCGGCTTGCAGCCGTAGGCCGAGCCGCGCCCGGTGGTGAAGCACAGCACGTTGGCGCCGCCCGCCACCTGCCCTGTCGCCGAGACCGGATCGTAGCCCGGCGTATCCATGTAGACGAAGCCCTTCGCTGTCACAGGCTCGGCGTAGCGATACACACCGTTCAACGGCGTAGTGCCGCCTTTCGCCGCGGCGCCGAGCGACTTCTCGAGGATCGTGGTGAGGCCGCCCGCCTTGTTGCCGGGCGATGGGTTGTTGTTCATCTCGCCACCGTTGCGAGCGGTGTAATCCTCCCACCAGTGGATCAGATCGACCAGTTTTTGTCCGATTTCCGGCGTCGCCGCGCGCCGTGTCAGCAAATGCTCAGCGCCATAAATCTCAGGCGTTTCCGACAAAATCCCGGTGCCGCCATTGCGCACGAGTTCGTCGACCGCGGCGCCGAGCGCAGGATTGGCGGTAATGCCGGAATAGCCGTCAGACCCCCCGCATTGCAGAGCAAGCGTCAGTTCGCTCGCCGGCCGCGTTTCGCGCTTCACCGCGTTGAGGATCGGCAGCATCTCCTCGATCCGCTTCACGCCTGCTTCGACGGTTTTTCGCGTGCCGCCGGTCGCCTGGATCGTCATCGAGTGAAACAACTCGTTCTCGATGATGCCGTATTCCTCTTTCATGCGACCGATCTGGAACACCTCGCAGCCTAGGCCAACCATGATCACGCCACCCATATTCGGATTGCCGGCGTAGCCCCATTGCGTGCGCTTCAGCGCCTCGAAACCCTCGCCTTTGCTGGCCATGCCACAGCCGGTGCCGTGGACGAGTGGAATGATCCCGTCGATGTTGGGATAATCGTCGAGCAGCCCGCGCTTCTCCGCCTCGCGCGCGATCAGCCGCGCCACTGTCGCCGAGCAGTTCACCGACGTCAGCACGCCGAGATAGTTGCGCGTGCCCGTCTTGCCATTGGCGCGACGATAGCCCTCGAAGGTGGCCTGATGTTCGACGGGCAGCACATTCACCGGCCGCACATCGCTGCAAAACTGATAGTCGCGCGCGAAATCGTGCATGACGCAATTATGCTCGTGGATCCATTGCCCCGGCGCGATCGGAACGGAGGCAAAGCCGATGATCTGGCCGAACTTGCGCACCGGCTCGCCCTCGGCAATCGCCGCCGCCGCCATTTTGTGACCGCGCGGGATGCGCTGCTGCGCCGTTGCGCCGCCCGTCATGTCGCCCGGACGGATTTCATCGACCGCGATAATGACATTGTCGTCGGCGCTAAGGCGCAAGCCGCGGGGGGTGCTCATAGACTGTATCCTTTCAAATTGAGGGTCACTCGGAGAACAATTGCGGTCGGGTCTGCAGGAAGTGCTCGAACATGGCAATCACGGCGGCCATGTGCGCCTCCATCGCCGCGCGGGCGAGGCTTGAGTCGCCCGCCGTCACCGCATTGAAGATCGCGCGATGTTCGGCGAGCGTCGTCTGCATACGCCCAGGTGGCGACATCAGCAGGCGACGCAGGCGCTCTAAATGCTCGCGCACGCCATCCAGTATGTCGGCGCTGCGATGCAAACCGAGATGCTGCGTCAGCAGCGCGTGAAACGCGACGTCCAGCGCATAAAAAGCAGGACGATCCCCGTTACCGGCCGCGACATCCGCCTCGGCAAGATTAGCGACGATTTCCGCCCGCCCCTCCTCATTGAGACGGCGCGCCGCCTCGGAGACGATCTCGCCCTCCAGCGCCCGCCGAATAAACAATTGTTCGCGCACATCCTCCACGGAAATTCGCGCCACGAACGAGCCGTGCTGCGGCTCCACGCGCACTAGGCGTTCGAATGCAAGCCGGCTGATGGCGGCCGATACGGGAAAGCGCGAGACCCCCAGGCGCTCGCATAACGCGAGCTTATCGATGAACTGACCCGGCTCCAACTCGCCCGACAGAATTGCTTCCTTCACGGCCTCATAAACCTGACCTGCCTTGCTATTGGCGCGCTCTCCCATCGCCGCTATCTTTCAAGTCGCGCGGTTCGCCCGCGTCGCCCTTTCCGAGCTGACATGTTAGAGGTAGACATGCCACCGCCCCGCGTCAATCGTCTCACGCTGTAACTTTCCGGAGCTCTCGATGTCATACCCCACTCTCGGCGAAGCGGACGCTCTGCCGTTGGACGGATTTGTCGGCGCGCTGGCGGGTCGTGTGTGGAGGCCTGACCTTGGCGGACCTTCCGTGGTCGCGATCCGCGCCGACGGCGTTTTCGACGTTTGCAGCTCGTACCCGACGATGCGCGATCTTTGCGAGGCCAAAAATCCCGCGGCTGCGCTGCGAGCCGCCAAAGGCGAGCGAATCGGATCGCTCGCGGAAATTCTCGCCAACACGCCCAACGACTCGCGCGATCCAACAAAAACGTGGCTGATCGCGCCGATTGATCTGCAAGCGATCAAGGCCGCTGGCGTGACCTTTGCGGCTTCGATGCTGGAGCGCGTGATCGAGGAGCGTGCGCGGGGCGATAATTTGGCGGCGGAGCGGCTGCGCGGCGAGCTCAACCGGCTGATTGGCGCGAACCTCCGGTCGCTGAAACCCGGCTCGCCAGAGGCCGCCAAGCTGAAGCAGGCGCTGATTGCCGAGGGCGCCTGGTCGCAATATCTCGAAGTCGGCGTCGGACCGGACGCCGAGATTTTCACCAAAGCGCAGCCGATGTCGGCGGTCGGGCATGGCGCGGACGCCGGGTTCCACTCAGGCTCGGCCTGGAACAATCCCGAGCCGGAAGCCGTGCTCATCGTCGCCTCGGATGGGCGCATAGTCGGCGCCACCTTGGGCAACGACGTAAACCTCCGCGATTTCGAGGGACGCAGCGCGCTACTGCTCGGCAAGGCCAAAGACCAGAACGCCAGCGCGGCGATCGGTCCGTTCGTGCGTTTGTTCGACGCCAGCTTCAGCCTCGACGACGTGCGCGCGATGGACATTTCGCTGACCATCGAAGGCGAGGACGGCTTCCGGCTGGAGGGCGGTTCCTCGATGCGCGAGATCAGCCGCGACCCCGCCGATCTCGTGTCGCAATTGATCGGCGCGAATCACGATTACCCCGACGGCGCCGTGCTGTATCTCGGCACGATGTACGCCCCGATCGCCGACCGCGACGCGCCGGGCAAGGGGTTCACCCACAAAGTCGGGGACATCGTGACGGTCTCGACGCCTAAGCTCGGGCGGCTGACAAACCGGATGCGGCACGCGCATGATTGCGCGCGATGGAATTTTGGCGCGGGGGCGTTGATGCGGAATTTGGCCGGCCGCGGGGTTTTGTAGGACAAGCGGCGAACTCGCTACTAACGGAAAGCGCGGCTTCCCAACTCGCCTAGAAACTGCGAATGAAACCGCTTTCGCGAACAGGGGGCGAGAGGAATGATCCTCATATCGGGCGAGTCGCTGATCGATCTCATCCCGGACCCCACGGTGGATTCGCGCTACGACGCCGTGCTCGGCGGCTCGCCTTTCAATGTCGCGATCGGGCTTGCGCGCCTCGGCGGGCCGGCCGCGTTCGTGTCACGCCTCTCGACCGACGCCAACGGCGAAAGCTTAGCTGCGGCGCTCGCACGCGATGGCGTCGATATGTCGCTGGTGACGCGCGATCCCCGGCCGACCCCGCTTGCCTTCGTCATGCGCGGCACGGCGCAAACCGGCTCGCGCTATGCCTTCTATCTCGACGGAACCGCTTACGATGGCGCTTGGCCCTTCCCCCTGGTCAGGCACACGGGCTCACGCCACCTGCATGTCGGCTCGTTCTCGGCGCTCGAGCGTCATGGCGAACACGTGGCCGCAGCGCTCGCCGCAGCTCGGGACTACGCCTCGACGAGCTTCGATCCCAACGTGCGTCCCCTTGTCACGCCTGAGCGCTCGGTGGTGGCCCCTCTGACAGAGCGATTGGTGTCTTTGGCGAGCTTCGTGAAGGCGAGCGAAGAGGACCTCGAATGGCTGTATCCGGGACGACCGGCCGACGACTCACTGGCGGCTTGGGCGAGCGCCGGGCCGAAATTTTGCGTAGCGACGCTGGGGTCGCAAGGCGCTGTCGCATATCTGGGCAAACAACGGCTAAGCCTTGCCGCGCCGAAGGTTGAGGTGGTCGACACGGTAGGTGCGGGCGATAGCTTCATGTCTGCGCTTCTCGCCACCATGGATCGGGACGGAGCGCTCGGCGCGGACG
>JAYTRP010000264.1:0-15882 GCA_043746145.1 Hyphomicrobiales bacterium
CCTGTATTTGGCCGGCCGGATGCTGCGGCTGCCGCGCAGCTCAACGTCGTCGCTGCGGGCGAGGCTGCGTCGATCGAGAAGGCAAGGCCCCTGTTCGAGCTGATAAGCCGTAAAATCTTCGTGCTCGGCGAAAATCCCAAACTGGCGAATGCCGCCAAAGTCGCCGGCAATATGATGCTCGCGATGGCGATCGAAGCGATGGGCGAAGCGGTCACGCTGACCAGCGCGCATGGCCTCGCCCCCGAAGATTTTCTCGGTCTAATGCTCGAGACGCTGTTCGACGCGCGCGCTTACAAAAACTACGCGCCTAACATCATCAATGGCGAGTTCGAGCCGAAGTTTCTGCTTAGCCTTGGTCTGAAAGACTTGAACCTTGCCGAGGCGGCCCGGGTCGAGGGCGGCAAGGCGTTGCCGATGCTGGATGCCGTGCGAGGTCAGATGCGCGCCGCGCTCGAAGCGGGCTACGGCGATAAAGACTGGTCGGCGGTCGCGGGCTACACAATGCGGGGGTGACGCCTTGTCCCGCCAAGCGGCGCCGCGAAGCAGGCGAGGCTACGTCTTCGCCCTTCGCTGACGGATCATAAAATTGTCGAATGAATATTCGGCCACCTGCCACCACAGATATTGCTCCGAGCGGAAGGCGAGGTAGGAATCGGCGATTTTCTTGAAGCGCGGATTTTCGGCGCTTAGTTGATTGTAGAGATCGTTGGAGACCTTGAAACAGGCCTCCAGCGCATCCTGCGGGAACAGACGCAATTGCGCGCCGCCGACCACCAGACGTTTCAGCGCGCCGGGATTGCTGGCGTCGTATTTGGCGAGCATCGAGGCGTTTGCGATAGCGCAGGCCGCGCGTAGCGCCGCCTGATAGGGTTTGGACAGTCCATCATATTTGTCTTTGGCGACGACGAGATGCATCTGCATCCCACCCTTCCACCAGCCGGGATAGTAATAGTTTGGCGCGACTTTGGAGATCGCCTGACGCGGGCCGTCTTTGCGATCGCCGAACTTGTCGTCGTCATACGGACCGACCCATTCGAACATGTCGAGCGAGCCGCTTTCCAGAGCGCTGTAGACGCCGTCGCGCGGCATCGACACGGGCTCCGCGCCCAGCGTCTGGAACACTTTGCCGGCAAATCCGCCGATCCGCATTTTAAGCCCTGTAAAATCCTGGGGACCACGGATTTCCTTACGGAACCAGCCTGCCATCTGGCCGCCGGTGTTGCCAGCGGGTATTGCCAGCACCTTGTGATCGAGCAGCAAATCGTCGATCAGGTCGTTGCCGCCGCCCTCCGACAGCCAGGCGGCGTGCTGGCGCGCATTCATGCCGAACGGCGTTGAGGAAGCGAAGATGAAGCTTGGGTCCTTGCTCCAGTAGTAGGACAGCGCCGTATGCGCGCAATCGGCCCTGCCGTCGGTTACTGCGTCCAATGCCTCTAGTGACGAGGCGATCTCGCCCGCAGGCGAAATTTTGATCGTGAAATGGCCGCCGGTGAAATCGGCAAGCGCTTTCGCCAGAGTCTCGGCGCCGCCGTAGATCAGATCAAGCAAGGGCCCGAAGCTCGACGTCATGCGCCATTCCACATCCGGTGTAGAATCGGCGATGGCGGGGCTGGCGAGCGCGGCGCCGGCCGCGCTCAAGCCAAGTGTGGTCAGGAATTGTCGTCGTGCGTTGACCATGTTCCTCTCGCAGCGGCGGCCCATTGCACGGCGCAACCGCGCTCGACCCCCGACCTGCGGCGCGTATATCATATTGGCGCGCATAATTGCGGCGCATACGCGGTGGCCAAATGGCGAATAGCGATTTCGAAACGGCTGCCGTCGTGCTTGCGGGCGGCGCCTCTTCGCGCATGGGGGCGCCCAAACCGTTTTTGCGCTTGCGGGGTCAGTTTCTGATCGAGCGCGTGCTTGAACGCGTGGAGCCGCAAGTCGCACGCACATACGTCAACCCGCGCGAGGGCGACGAACGATTTTATGCCCTCGGCCGACCGTTGGCCGTCGATGCCCTGTGCTGGCGCGGGGCGGGGCCCATCGCAGGCATAGCCGCGGCAATGGCGTGCGCGCGGGCGGACGGTTTCCGCTATCTCGTGACGGCGCCTTGCGACGCGCCCTTTCTGCCGCAAGATTTAGTCGCCCGCCTCGCCGCGCCAATCGCAGCTGGCGACGCGCGAGCCGCCATCGCGGTGAGCCCGTTTGGGCGGGAGCCGATGTTTGCGCTCTGGCCACTCGACAGCCTTTCGCTCCTGAAAAAGGCGCTCGACGAGGGACATGCGTCACCGCGCGGATTGCTCGCTAAGCTCGGGGCAAGTGAGGTGCGCTTCGAGCAGAAAGAGGGTTTCGCCTCCTTCGCCAATCTGAACACGCCAGAGGAATTCGCAGCCGCCGACGCGGCGCTTGCGCGAATTCCTGATATAGCGCCGACCCGGCAAGGTGATCGAAACAGAGGAGACGGCGAGTGAGCGACGTTGCGTATTTAGGCCTGGGAGTGATGGGCTTTCCGATGGCGGGGCATCTGGCGGGACGTGGCGGTCACAACGTCGTCGTTTACAATCGCAGCCCCGCAAAGGCGAAGGCTTGGGTCGAAAAACATGGCGGGCAGAGTTTTGCGACCCCGCGCGAGGCGGCGGCGGGCCGCGACATCGTGCTTGCCTGCGTCGGCAACGATGACGATCTGCGCTCGATCACGCTCGGCCCGGACGGCGCGTTCGCGGGAATGAAGCCCGGCGCCATATTTGTCGACCACACCACGGCCTCGGCCATTGTCGCAAGGGAACTTCACGCGGAAGCGGCACGGCTCGGGCTCGGCTTCATCGACGCGCCGGTCTCGGGCGGCCAAGCGGGAGCGGAAAATGGCGCGCTGACTATCATGTGCGGCGGCGACGAGGCGCATTACGCGGCAGTTGAGCCGACGATCACCGTCTACGCCAAATCCTGCCGCCTGATGGGACCCTCGGGCGCGGGGCAACTGACAAAAATGGTGAACCAGATCTGCATTGCGGGTTTGGTGCAGGCTCTGTCTGAAGGCCTGCATTTCGCCAACCGCGCAGGGCTCGACCGACAACTCGTCATCGACGTGATCTCGAAAGGGGCCGCGCAATCCTGGCAGATGGAGAACCGCCACAAGACCATGATCGCCGGTGAGTTCGACTTCGGGTTTGCGGTAGACTGGATGCGCAAGGACCTGGCGATCTGCCTCGACGAGGCGCGCCGCAACGGAGCAAATCTGCCGGTCGCGGCGCTGGTCGATCAATTCTACTCTGAAGTTCAGGCAATGGGCGGCCGCCGCTGGGACACCTCCAGCCTGATTGCGCGGCTGGAGAAATAGCGACCGTCCCTACTCTTACTTGCAGGGCGGCTTGCCGGGCTCGCCGCACGTCTTCGCCTCATGCGCGGGCCCCTCGTGAGCCGGGGGGTGAGCAGGCGCCGCCGCGGCTGCCGGAGCCGGCTTTGGCGGTTCCGCAGCCGGCGCGGCTTTCGGCGCTGGTCGCTCAACGGCAGCGGCCGGTGCGGGTTTTGGCATCGGATGTTCTGCGGCGGGAGCCGGCACGGGCTTTGGCGCCGGACGCTCCACAACGGGAGCCGGCACAGGCTTCGGCGCCGGACGCTCCACAACGGGAGCCGGCGCGGGTTTGGGGGCCGGACGTTCCACAGCGGGAGCGGGAGCCGTCGCGGCTTTCGGCGATGGTCGCTCGGCAGCCGGGGCCGGAGCGGGCTTCGGCATTAGGTGCTCCGGAGCCGGGGCCGGCAACGGGGTTGACGCTGGAGAAGCCGCCGGGTTTGGACCGTGTATTGCTCTAGGCGCCGGCGTAGCGCCCACGGGCGTCGGCGCCGGCGTGGGAATTGGAGCAGCGCGTGGGGTCGGCCTTACTTCAGCCGGCGTCCGCAACGGAGTTGGCGACGGCAAGGCGGCCGGAGTCGGCCTGACCGGAGCCGGCGTCGTCACAGGCGTCGGCAAAGGCGCGGCGACAGGCGCCGGCCTGACCTGAGCCGGTGTCGCGGCGGGTACTGGCAGAGGCGCGGCGACAGGCGCCGGCTTGACCGGGGCCGGTGTTGCAACGGGCGTCGGCAAAGGCGTCGCGGCGGGAGCTGGCCTAACCGGCACAGGCGTCACGGCGGGCGTCGGCAAAGGCGCCGCCGCAGGAGTTGGCCTAACCGGCGCAGGCGTCGCGGCGGGCGCCGGCAAAGGCGTCGCAGCGGGAGCTGGCCTAACCGGCGCAGGCGTCGCGGCGGGCGTCGGCAAAGGCGTCGCAGCGGGAGTTGGCCTAACCGGCGCAGGCGTCGCGGCGGGCGTCGGCACAGGCGTCGCGGCGGGAGCTGGCCTATTCTGAGCCGGGGTCGCGGCGGGCGTTGGCAAGGGCGTCGCAGCGGGCGTCGGCAAGGGCGTCGCGGCGGGTGCGGGCCTGACCTGAGCCGGGGTCGCGGCGGGCGCTAAAGGCGCAGCGGCAGGAGTCGGCCTGATCGGGGTCGGCGTCGCGCCCGGCGTGGGAGCGGGCTGTGCCGCAGGCGCGACATCTCTAGCGGGACGCAGTTGCACGTTCTTGGGCAGCGGCGGCGGCCCTTTCGGCGCGGGAGGCAATACCGGAGCCCCTACGTCCGCGCGGCCGTCCTGACGCGGCTTGTCGTGATAAGCGCGAGACTCAATGAGCATCGGTATAGCGATTGCGAGCGCCGGCAGGAGCCCCAGTGCGGTCGGCGGCGGCGGCGGGGGCAGATCACGCCAATCGTCATCGTCCTCGACATAATACTCACGAGGTGGGCGTGGCGGCGGAGGCCCGAAATCGTCGCCGCCGAAGTAATAGACTGGCCTTTCCGCATAGATTCTCTCGACCGGCGGCGGCGGCGGCAGGTCCTCATATTCCTCGGGCTCGAAATCATGCGGCGGCTCGAGTCTGGCCGAGAGCACCCGGAGCCGGCGGTCGGCATCGGCCGCGTGCGGACCACGGGGATAGCGCCTCAAATAGGTCCAGTAGCCGCGTGGAGAGTTGTCCCGCCACGAGCGTTCCCAGAACAACGCCTCGCGCCGCGCGGCCACGATCGCCTGAATGCGCTTCGCCTCGGCAGCCCGCGGATAGTCGCGCAGATATTCCTCGTAGGAATCCAGCGAGTCGCGCTCGATCACGACGCTATAGGCGGCCTCGGGCGGGTAATCCCTCAGGCGCTTCTTGGCGGACGGACGTGTGACCTTCGGCGGGGGCGCGTCTGCCGCCCGCTCGAACACGTAATATGCGCCGCCGAGCTTCGAGGCGCTCCATGGGGCCTGCGCGCCCGCGGTCATCTGGTTAACCGCAACTCGCGTCTGCGCGAAGACGTCCGAAATATCGACCCCGCCCTGACGTAACTGACCCGACAGCGTCTTGGCGTAGACGCCATAGGGCCCCGGTTCGTCGCCCGCGATCGCGCCCGGCGCTGCATTATAGGCGATCAACTCCCCCGGCTCCGGCTCGATCAACGCCAATCCACCAGCCAACGGTTCGCCCTGCTGGGCGTAGGGATTGGCGCGTGCGCCATCGACTACGACGATGCGCGCTAGTCCCGGCGCGGCGGCAAGCGCGTGAGTGAAGTCGCTGAGCTTGACCGCTTCGATCGGCGCATCCGAATCACGGGCAATACGCGCGTCCACGGGGACGAGATAATCGTCGCCCGCATATTGCAAAGCGCGACCCGAGAAATACACGAAGGCCTGCATGTCAGGGCCGGCGGCGTTCGCCTTGTCGAGGAAGTCCCGGAACGCCGTGCGCACGGACTTTTCATCGAGATCGCGCGCGCCGACAACATCGAAACCGGCGGCTTGCAGGACCTGGGCGACAAGCCCGGCGTCATTCGCCGCAGTGGGCAAAATAGCATCGGAATACGCCGATTCGCCGATCACGAGCGCGATTCGCGGATTTGGCGGACCGTCCGCGCGGGCAGGCCCGAGCAGCCCCACACCTACGGCAAGAGCCGCCATTGAACAGCGTAAGTGCATCATTCTCAAAGGCTTCCCCCCACCAGCTTCAACGCAAGGTTCTCGCGGAACTACCCATCCCACAACCGCCAAAGCGGTCACGAATCAGCGGTAACCATCCAGCGTCACGTCGGGTAAAGGCGATTTGCGATGAAAAAGCGACAAAAGCCAGCCTTCCGAATGGCGCTCAGGCTTTCGCGCTCGGGCGTGCGCCAATTGTCTCGCGCCACCGCCGCAGGTTCAAAAGCGTCTCAGGGATCGTGATTCGCGCCGGCCGCGTAAAATCTAGTGCGACGAGACCCGTAATATCGGCGACCGTGAACCGCTCGCCGCAAACAAACGGGCGATCCGCTAAAGCGTCATCGAATCTCGCCATCGTCTCGAGCGCCCTGACGCGGCAAGTTGCGGCCCAATCGGGGACCTGCGGCTCTTCAAGCGCTCGGGCGCCAGGATGCGAATGACGATACGCCTGTGCAATTGGATACAGCAGATGCAATTCGGCGCGGCGTTGCCACATCTCGACCTCGGCGCGCTCCCGAGCGCCAATCCCGAACAGCGGCGGTTCAGGATTCAATTCTTCGAAAAAACGGCATATGGCGATCGATTCTGTGATTACGCCGCCATCGTCGAGTTCCAGCGCCGGCACCGTCTGAAACGGGTTAACCTTGCGAAATTCTGGCGACCGTTGTTCGAGTTTGGCGAGATCCATGTCGACCATCGGGACCGACAGGCCCTTCTCGGCCAAAAAAATGCGTACCCGCCTGGGGTTAGGCGCCAGGCTCGAACTGTAGATCCGCATATTTCGTCTCCCTTGTTAACGAAACTGAACGACAATCAAGTCGAATTCAAGCGATCCTGTCAGCTGTGCGTTAAGGACTGAGCGTCAATATAGTGAACGGCGTGTGTGTGCTGGCGGTTTGTTGCAGATGGCGGGCGTTACGGCGGAAATGATTGGCAAGGGGCGCCGGGGCGACCCTGACGAAGCCGCGCGACGTCGAAAGATGACCATAAAGCTCAAACACGCTCGCCAGAGCTTGACGAGTTCAACGGGCGACGCCGCCGGCCCGTATGACAGTATGGTGCGGCTCTATGCCGAAAGCGCGCGAAGTTCCGCGCTCGCGACTGCGCTTCTTTTGCTAGGCGTCGGCTATGCCGCGCTGTTCTGGGTTCCCGTTTCGCTTGAACTTGGCTGGCTGATCGCGTCGCTGGTCTTGCTGGCTTGGAAATTCCTGGTGGGGGCGGCTTATCTGCGCCTGCCCGATCCCGAAAAGCATGCGTCGTTTTACCGTGCGACGTTCGTCGCCTTCGAATTTTTGGCTGGCGGCGCTTGGGCGGGAATTATCGCGCTCTTGATGCGATCGCCCGATTCGACCGCGCACGGCTTCACTATGGTGCTCGTGCTTCTGATTTCGGGCATGACCGCGATGACCGCTTCGGCGATTCCCGCGGCGGTCGGCGCTGCGCTAGGGCCGATCATGGCCGTGATCATTTGGTCGCTCGGCGCGACTTCGCTGCGAGATCTTTCGCTACTTGTTACGCTTTGCGGCGGCGCGCTGATCTATTTCGTCGTACTCGCCAACCGACTGTTGCGCTCCGCTCTCGCCGGACTGTCGTTCCAGGAGGAAAAGGACGCGCTAATCGCCGAACTCGAGCAGTCCAAATATAATTCGGACGAAGCTCGCCGCCGCGCCGAGGGCGCCAATCTCGCCAAGTCGCGGTTCCTCGCCACCATGAGCCACGAACTACGGACGCCGCTCAACGCGATCCTCGGATTTTCCGAGGTGATGAAAGCCGAGTTGTTCGGCGCGCATTCCACCCCGACCTACAAGGAATATTCGGCCGACATTCATTCCAGCGGCCAGCATCTGCTGATGCTTATCAACGAAATCCTTGATCTTTCCCGCGTCGAGGCCGGCCGCTACGATCTGAAGGAGGAAGCGGTGTCGCTGCCCGGGGTCGTCGAGGAATGCCGTCACCTGCTCGCGCTCAGAGCGAAGAACAAGGCGATCACGATCGTCGAGGAGATCAACGGCGACCTGCCGCGCCTTTGGGCTGACGAGCGCGCGCTACGCCAAGTCACGCTCAACCTGCTGAGCAATGCGATCAAGTTTACGCCACAGGGCGGCGAGGTCACCATCAAGGTGTCCTGGGACGAATCGGGCCGCCAGTTCCTGTCGATCAAGGACACCGGTCCCGGCATTCCCGAGGACGAAATCCCGATCGTTCTATCCTCGTTCGGGCGCGGCTCGATGGCGCAGAAGAACGCGGAAGAGGGCACCGGCCTCGGGTTGCCAATTGTGCGCGGCCTCGTGGATTTGCATGGCGGCGAGTTCAGCCTGAAATCGAAGCTGCGCGAAGGCACCGAGGTGACGGTGACCTTCCCGCCCGAGCGCGTGATGAATGCACTCGCCTCGCTCGATCCGAACGGCCCGACCGAGCAGGAAATCGAAGCCAAACGCGCCGCGCGGGCGAAGCGTTGGAGGCGGAAAGCGGCGTGAGGCGGCGCGAGGCGGCAGAAGAATTTCTGCTCGATTGTCGCCCTCAACCCTTTGCTCTCTCCCCCGCCACGTAAGTCTCGCTCACCGCGCGGTCGTCTCCCATCATCATCAGCACGAACAGTTCTTCAGCAAGGTCGCCATCGATCGATTCCATGCGGTGCGCCATCGCCGGCGTAGAGCGCGCATCGAGCACGACGAGATCCGCTTCGTAGCCGGGCTCGACTCGGCCGATCCGATCCTCCAGCCCGAGGGCGCTCGCGTTGCCGAGCGTCAGTTGGTAGAACGCCTGCAACGCGGACCAGGTCTGGCCCCGTAGTTGCAACACCTTGTAGGCTTCGCTTGCGGTTTGCAGCAGCGAGTAGCTGGTGCCACCGCCAACATCGGTCGCGAGCGCGACACGCACGTCCGCTGCGTCGAGTCGGGCCATGTCGAACAGACCGGAACCCAAAAACAGGTTGGAAGTCGGACAGAACGCCGCGACGCTGCGATGTTCCGCGAGCGCAGCGACTTCGCGGTCTTCCAGATGGATGCAATGGCCGAAGATCGATTTTGGCCCGACCAGCCCCACTCGCTCGTAGCAATCGAGGTAATCGCGCGCCGAGGGGTAGAGCTCCTTGGTAAAAGCGATCTCGGCGTGGTTCTCGCTCAGGTGCGTTTGCACGTAAGCATCGGGGAACTCGCGCGCCAACGCGCCCGCGGCTTCGAGCTGCGCGTCGGTCGAGGTGATCGCGAAGCGCGGCGTGATGGCGTAGGCGAGCCGACCGCGCCCGTGCCACTTCTCGAGCAGCGCCTTACTCTCGTCATAACCGCGCTGGGCAGTGTCGGTTAGTGCAGGCGGCGCGTTGCGGTCCATCATCACCTTGCCGGCGATCATTCGTACATTGCGTCGCTCGGCCTCGCCAAAGAACGCCTCCGCGGATTCTGGCGCCACGGTGCAATAGACCGCGGCGGTCGTCGTGCCCTGCCGGAATAGTTCATCGAGGAAGAAGCGCGCCACCACGGCGGCATGGACGGGGTCAGCGAATTTCTGTTCTTCGACGAACGTGTATTTCTGCAGCCATTCCAGCAACTGCGCTCCGTAGGAGCCGATCACGCGAGTCTGGGGATAGTGGATATGCGTGTCGATAAAGCCGGGCAGGATCAGCTTGCCCGCGTGATCGTCGACGACCGCGTCCGGAGCATTCGCCAGTATGTCGCGCGCCTCGCCTACGGCGACGATCCGGCCCGCTTCTACCGCGACAGCGCCGTCTTCGATGTAGCTATACGATGCAGCGCCCGCGAGTCGGGGTTGCTGGTCGAAGCTCAGGATCCGTCCTCGTAGAATGCGTTTCACGGTAAAATCTCCGCAAGGCGCAAACCAGCGATGCGGACGATCTCGCCGAGCGCGGTCGCCGCTTCGGCTGGGGAATCGTTTTTGAGCCTCAGCGCGAAGGCCGCGCTGATCTCGTCCTTGCTCTTGCCCTTTACCGCCATCACAAAGGGGAAGCCGAACTTGGCCTTGTAGGCGTCATTGAGGCGCGTGAAGGTTGTGAGTTCGTCCCCGGTCAACCGATCGAGGCCGGCGCCCGCCTGCTCCTTGGTCGATTCGCCGGTGAGCCGTTTGGCTTGCGCGAGCTTGCCCGCGAGATCGGGATGGGCGGATATCAATGCGCGCTTCTGCGCGTCGCTTCCCCCCGCCATCGCCGCTGACATAACGACGCCAAGCCCTTTCGCGGTATTGGCCTCGGCCCCAAGTCCGCGATCGTAGGCCGCCTGCGCGACCCAGCGCGAATGTTCGTAGATCCCGCCGAACCGCTCGACGAATAGAGTGCGCGAAAGACGCGAAGGCTGCCATCCTCCCGGGGGCGCATGTTTGCCGATCCAATGACGCGCGATGTCGAGCCGGGTCGGCATCCAGACACGATCGAACCCTCTGGCGTAATCGAGGAAACGGGCGAGCGCGGCCGCGCGGCCGGGCCTGCCGATCAGGCGGCAGTGCAGCCCGACCGACAGCATCTTCGGCGCCGTTTCGCCCTCGGCGTACAGCAGGTCGAACGAGTCCTTGAGATAGGAAAAGAACTGATCGCCGGAATTGAACCCTTGCGGGGTCGCAAACCGCATGTCGTTGGCGTCGAGCGTGTAGGGCACGATCAACTGCGGCCCTTTCGGCCCTTCGATGTAATAGGGCAGATCGTCGGCGTAACTGTCCGAGCAATAGACGAAGCCGCCCTCCTCGCAGCCGAGCGGGATCGAGTTGATCGACGAACGGCCCTGATAGAAGCCCAGCGGTCGCGCGCCGGCGATCTCTGTGTGAATGCGGATCGCCTCGGCGATGTCGGCCCGCTCCTTTTCGATCGGCGCGTCGCGGTAATCCACCCATTTGTAGCCGTGGGTCGCGATCTCCCAGCCGGCCTCATTCATCGCGGCGACGGCGTCGGGGTTGCGCGCCATCGCGGTCGCGACGGCATAGACGGTAAGGGGGATTTCGCGCTCGGTGAATAGGCGGTGCAGACGCCAGAAGCCGGCGCGCGAACCATATTCGTAGATCGATTCCATGTTCATGTGGCGCATGCCGGGCCACGCCGCCGCGCCGACGATCTCCGACAGGAACGCCTCCGACGCCGCGTCGCCGTGCAGGATATTATTCTCGCCGCCCTCTTCGTAGTTGATGACAAACTGTAGCGCGATCCGCGCCTTGCCCGGCCAATCCGCGAACGGCGGCGTGCGGCCGTAGCCGATCATGTCGCGCGGATAGGCATCGGTCATGTCTACGAAACTCCTCAAAAGCGCAGCGGGCGCGGCGAAACGGCCTTGGTCGCTTCGCCATGGCGACAGGATGCGCGAACCTACGACAACCCCTGCGTTTGCTCCAAGCCGCCAATTGCGTCAAAAGCGCGGAAACTGCTCAAGGAGCCATCATGCCGGATTTGAGTGTCGTGTTCGAGCCGCCGCTCGCTCGGATTCGGCTCGACCGGCCAGACCGCCGCAACGCTATTTCCGCTGCGATGTGGAACGGGCTTCCCGCGATTTGCGCCCAAATCGAAGCCCATGCGCAAATTAAGGTCGTGATCGTCGAAGGCGTTGGCGGGCACTTCTCGGCCGGCGCCGACATTTCCGAATTCGATGAAGTCTTTGCAACTCTTGATGGGTCGCGCGCCTATCTCGCAGCGATCGAGCATGGGCTAGAGACGGTCGCAGCGCTCGACCGACCCACCATCGCGCGGCTAGAGGGCGCCTCATTTGGCGGCGGTCTTGCCCTCGCGCTTTGCTGCGATCTACGGTTCGCCTCCGAAGACGCACAAATCGGCGTCCCCCCGGCCAAGCTCGGCCTGCTCTATGGGCCGGTCGAAACGCGCCGGCTCGTCGAGACCGTGGGCCCGGCAACCGCGAGAGATTTGCTGTTCAGCGGCCGGCGGGTGGACGCCGAGGAGGCGCTGCGGATCGGCCTAATCGACCGGCGAATCCCAAAAGGGCTGCTCGCGGAATCGATCGAGGATTATGTGCAGGAGTTGGCGGGCCTCAGCCAATCCTCGATCCGCGGCGCGAAGAAGGCAGTCGCGGCGGTGCTCGCCAACGAAACGCAAAGCCTGCGCGCGCTCGTCGAAGCTGCCGCGATGAGCGAAGATTTTCGCGAGGGACGCGCCGCGTTCCAAGCCAAGCGACGGCCGCGGTTCCCCTCGGGGACGCCGTAACATCATGCTGGATCAGCTATTTACTGCCTGGGAGCCTCGCGCCGTCTGGTTTTTGTGGGCGCTGCACGTGCTGCTCGCGGCGGTCGTCACCGTGCATACGCTCATACATAAGCGCAACGTGGCCGCAGCAATCGGCTGGATCGGGCTGGCGTGGCTCGCGCCCTATTGGGGAGCGCTGTTCTACCTTGGCTTTGGCGTCAACCGGGTAAAGCGCCGCGCGGCGCTGTTGATGGGCAGCGCGCCGTCGTCCTTCCTCGCCGCGACACCGCGCTCGGGCGACCCGCTGGCGAGCCTGGAGGCCGCGGTTGGCGCCATTACGCAGCAAAACCTCGTATCGGGCAAAGTCGTCAAAGTGTTCTTCTGCGGCGACGAAGCCTATCCGGAAATGCTCAAGGCGATCGAGGGCGCGAAATCGAGCATTCGCCTCGAAACCTATATTTTCCGCGCCGACGCCCTTGGCCAGCGTTTTATAGCAGCGCTCGCCGGCGCTCGGCGTCGGGGCGTCGAGGTCTCCGTGCTGATCGACGGATTTGGCGGCGGATTCCTGCTTTCGCGGGCTTATTTCCGGCTGCGGAAGCAAGGCGTCGACGCGGCGCGGTTCCTGCATTCGATGGTGCCGTGGAAAATGCCTTTCATGAACCTGCGCCTGCACAAGAAAATTCTCTTGATCGATGGGGAATACGCCTTCGTCGGCGGCCTCAACATCGCCGCGGAGAACCTACTCGCGACAAAGCCGAAAGACCCGGTCGCCGATCATCATTTCCGCGTCGAGGGCGAAATGGTCGCTCAGATCGAGCAGGAGTTCGACGACGACTGGGAATTCGCCACCGAGCGGCGGCTGAAGCCTTCGCAAGCGCTGCGGGAGATCGCCAATGGGCCGGAGCGCGCGCGCGCGATCCCCTCGGGGCCGGATCAGGAAGTCGACCAGCTCGTGCTCACACTGCTCAGCGCGGTCAATGCGGCGCGGCGCTCGATCCGAATCGCCACGCCGTATTTCTTGCCCGACGAAAACCTCGTCACCGCGCTAGAACTCGCGGCGCTGCGGGGCGTCTCGGTGGACATTACGCTGCCGGCGAAGAATAACCATGTCGTCGTCGCCTGGGCTGCGCAGGCGCATGTCGGGCCGTTGCTCAAGAGCGGCTGCCGGATCTGGAGACGTCCCGCGCCCTTCGATCATTCCAAGCTGATGACGGTAGATGGCGTCTGGAGCCTGATCGGCAGCGCGAATTGGGACACCCGCAGTCTGCGGCTCAATTTCGAGATGACGGTGGAGTGCTACGATCCCGATCTTGCCGGAAGGATCGAAGCCATTATCGACGAGCGGCGCGGCGCGGCGCTGACCTTGAACGAACTCGATCGCCGGCCGTTCATCGTAAAGCTTCGCGACGCCGCGGCACGGCTCACGATGCCCTACATCTGAGGGGGGGCAGGCCTGAATGAAGGTTGCATCGTATAATATTCATAAGTGCCGCGGCATGGACGGGCGCACGCGGCCGGATCGTATCCTGGCCGTAATTGGTGAACTCGCCGCCGACCTGATTGCGCTGCAGGAGGTTGATCGCCGGTTCGGCCTGCGTAATGGATTGCTCGACATCGAGGCGCTGGAACGCGAGACGGGCATGCATTTGCTCGTCCAATCTGACTTGCCGCACGGCCACGGCTGGCACGGCAACGCGCTGCTGGTGCGCGGCGCGCCAAAGTCCTACCGCCGCACGCGCATGAAGCTACCCGGCCTGGAGCCGCGCGGCGCAATCATGGCCGAACTCGATCTCGGCGAGGGTGAGTTTCGCGTCATCGCGGCGCATCTCGGACTATTTCGACTGTCGCGGATCGATCAGGCGAGCGCGCTGCTGAAAGCCTATCGCGAATTGCCTGCGATGCCGACAATTCTGCTCGGCGACTTTAACGAATGGAGGCGCCAACGCCGGTCGGCGCTGCATGTGCTCGAGCCCACTTTTGGCGCGTCTCCCTCACTGTCGAGCTTTCCCTCGCGCCGGCCGATCTTCGCGCTCGACCGCATTCTTGGTTGGCCGCACGGCATGGTCGGCGATCTCGCGGTGCATGCGACTCCCCTCGCCCGCATGGCGTCGGACCATTTGCCGCTGACAGGACGAGTGAGTTTGCAGGGCGCGCGCGCGGCGGCGTAGAGGCGCTCATTCGGCAGCGGTCTTAGCGGATATCGGGCAAGTCTTAGTCTCGGGCGCCCGCGAGTTTGGGGCCTTCCTGAAGGTATTGGCGGGGAACCGGCAGCCCTATCGGGAGTTTAGAAGCGCCAAGCAGTCGGCGCTTTTGATCTGCGCCGGGCTAACACGTTTCTGACTTTGCTCTTCAGCGAAACCGAAAGGACCCCTTTAATGAAGTCATCAACCATTCTCGCCGTCGCCGCCGTTGCGACATCCCTGCTAGCCCTTGCTCTGCCCGCCACCGCCGCCGAGCGGGTGAAAGCTGGTCAACTCCGTTGCGAAGTTTCCGCGGGTCTCGGCATCATCATCGCCTCCTCGAAGGAGATGGAGTGCCGCTTTGTTTCCCAGAATGGATTTGAGGAGCATTACCACGGCTATATCCGCAAGTTCGGCCTCGACATTGGCGGGACCGATCGCGGCATCCTCATCTGGGACGTGTTTGCAGCGACTGAGGGGCGCATGAAGAACGCCTTGGCGGGCGACTATATCGGCGTCGGCGCTTCAGCGACTGTCGGCGTCGGCCTCGGCGCCAATGCGATGGTGGGCGGTTCCAACCGCGAGTTCGCCCTCCAGCCGTTGTCGACGCAGATTCAGACTGGCCTTGATTTGGCTGCGGGCGTTTCGTCGATGGAACTTCGCCCGGGCGCGTAAGCTTACAGGGACGGCGTGAACGCGCCGTCCCTGTTTCAATCGAGATAGTCGCTCGGCACGGTCTGGTCAGGCGCATTGCTGCGGATTGCCAGCGAAAGAATTGCGGCGACGATAAAGTTCAAAGCGACGGCGACCACGCCATTGTAGACGGTAAATCCCGCCAAATCGACATGCCCGATGATGGGCAGATCCCAGGCTAGCGCGTGCACAGGGACCCAAGCCTTGGTGGTCCAGGAAAGCGCGGTGCCGCAAAACATGCCGACCGCCCAGCCGATTAGCAAAGCCCAGCCATTAAACCAGCGCGTGTAAAGCCCGAGGATCAGGGCTGGAAATATTTGAACCATCCAGACGCCGCCGAGCAGTTGCAGATCCACGGCAAACTGTGTCGGCATGAGGAAAATCACCATCAGCGCCCCGATCTTGACGATCAGCGAAACCAGCTTGGCGATTATGGCTTCCTCATGCGGCGTCATGGCGGGGTTGATGAACGGCTTCCAGACGTTGCGGGTGAACGTGTTCGCCGCGCCGATCGACATGACGGCTGCAGGCACTAACGCGCCCAGCGCGATCGCCGAGAAGCAGAAGCCGGCGAACCAATCCGGAAATGCCCAGAGTACGAGCTGCGGCACGGCGTCCTGCGGCGACCCCACCTTCACCCCAGCGGCAAGCGCCATGATCCCCAGCAGCGCGACCAGCCCCAGCACGAAAGAATAGGCCGGCAGCGTCATCGTGTTGAAGCGGATCGTGCGCCCGCTGGATGCGGCGAGCGTGCCGGTCAGCGCGTGCGGGTACATGAAGAGCGCCATCGCCGAGCCGAGCGCCAGCGTAATGTAGGGCGCAATCTGACCCGGCGCGAGCGTCAACCCTGCGGCGATCTTGACCGGCGGACTGGCCGCGGCGCCGGCGGCGACCTTGGCGGCGAACGCCTTCGACGCGGC
>JAYTRP010000265.1:0-5372 GCA_043746145.1 Hyphomicrobiales bacterium
TTGGCGAGGTCGCGAGTGTCCTTGAAGATCGACGAATATTGCTCATGTGCAATGATCGACTTGATCGACGGGATTTCGCAATCCTGGCCGGAGACGACCGGCATCGGCAGCGAGCCTGAGCCATAGCCGACGCCCTTCAGCGACGAAATGATGCCGATCGAGATACCATCATAAGGCGACAGAACCGCGTCGACGTGCTTCTTGGTGTAGTTTGCGGACAGAAGGTTATCCATGCGCGACTGCGCGGTGGCGGCGTCCCAACGGAGCGTCGCGACCTTGTCCATGCCCATCTGCTTCGACTGAACGACCAGCGTGCCCTTGTCGATCAGGGGCTGCAGGACGGACATTGCGCCATTGTAGAAGAAGAACGCGTTGTTATCGTCAGCCGAACCGCCGAACAGTTCGATGTTGAACGGGCCGGTTTTGCCTGAGTCGATCCCGAGACCGTGCACAATGCTGGTCGCCTGCAATACGCCGACCTTGAAGTTGTCGAAGGTCGCGTAATAGTCGACATTGCCCGAACCGACGATCAGACGGTCGTAGGAAACCACTTTGATTCCCGCATCGGCGGCCTTCTGCAGCGCATCCGACAGCGTCGTGCCGTCAATCGCCGCGATCACCAGGACTTTTTCCTTCTTGGTGATCATGTTCTCGATTTGCGCGAGCTGGTTGGGAATATCGTTGTCGGCGTATTGCAGGTCGGTCTTGTAGCCCGCAGCCTGCAGCACCTTCACCATATTGTCGCCGTCGGCGATCCAACGCGCCGAGGACTTCGTCGGCATGGCGATGCCGATCGTTCCTTTGTCCGCGGCTTGCGCGGTACTGACGAGGGCAAATACGCCCAAGGCCACTGCGGCCGTAAATGTCTTGATACCCATGAGTTCCTCCCTGCCAAACGGTTCGTCGCCTCGTCCTCGACGGATGGCCCGCGAAATCGCTGGCCCGTGAAGACAGGCGGCGCGGGAACCATTCTGGCCCCGACCGCGTGGCGATACCTGTAGAGGCTTCGCTATGACAGTCAAATGCATTGACTGACGTAACCCATCCGGATTTGGTATAGGTTCAAGAGAGCGCTTGGAGAGCTCATGAAAGACCCCAAAAGCGCTGCCGGAGTCCGAGGAAAACCTTCGCCCCATAGCCGTCTCAAGCTGCCACATTTGAGGTTGATCGCCGCTGTCGAGGATACGGGCGCCGTGAGTGCGGCGGCCGAGGCGCTCAATATTTCGCAGCCCGCCGCCTCGCGCTTGATCGGCGAGTTGGAGGCAATATTCGACGCGCCGCTTTGCGAGCGTTTGGCGCGCGGGGTGCGGCTGACCCCGCTGGGCGGCGCGTTGGCGCGGCACGCCCGCTCGGTGCTCCTGCAACTCACGCAAGCTGAGCTGGAACTCGCCGACTTGAGAGGAGGGCGGCGCGGCAGCGTGTCGATCGGCGCGGTCACCGCGCCCGCGTTTGATCTCGTCGCGCCGGCGATCCCGCGCATGCGGGAGGTCGCGCCGGCGATCGAACTCAACGTCAAGATCGACAGTTCCAACGTTCTGGCGCGCGATCTGCTCGCGGCCCGGCTCGATTTCATCCTGGCGCGTGTGCCGGAGGAATTCGAGTCCGACGCTTTCGACAGCTTTACGCTCGGCGTCGAGGAGGCGCGGTTGGTCGTGCGCCGCGGTCATCGCCTGCTTGAGGGGGGAATAGCCTCGCTCGAAGCGGTCGCCGCCGAGGAATGGGTGATGCAGCCGCGCGGCACGGCGCTGCGCCGCCGCCTGGAGGCGCTGTTCTCGAACGCCAATCTGGCGCCGCCGCGACGCATCCTCGACACGACGTCGATAACCCTGTCGATGATGATCGCCGCCCGTTCAGACGCGATCGCGCCGCTCTCGGTGGAAGCCGCCAAATTTGCCTGCGAGGGCATAGCGCCGGGCGCGCTAGCGATCCTGCCGACCAGCTTCGCCATTGTCGTGCAGCCGTTCTGCCTGATCAAGCCACGGGGAAGACCGCTCTCGCCAGCGGCGCAAACGGTCTATCAGGTGATCAGGGAGCAGGCGGAGTCTTCCCCTCTTCGATTGCTCGAGAGAGGTCGAGTGTAAGGGGCGTTTGAGCGGATTACGCCGCCTTTTTGGCGGGCGCATATTTGCGATAGAAACTCCCGCCCTCGCTCGCCATCGCCTTCAGTCCGGCGCTGGGCTCGAACCGCGCGCCGTATTTGGCCGCTAGGTCTTCGGCTCGTGCGGTGAATGCTTTAGCGCCCACGCCGTCGATCAGCGAAATCACGCCGCCGGTGAAAGGCGCGAAGCCGAAACCAAGGATCGAGCCGACATCGGCCTCGCGAGGATCGGTCACGACGCCTTCCTCCATGCAGCGCGCGGCTTCGAGCGCTTGCGTGTAAAGAAACCGATCTTTCAGATCCTTCACTGAAATCGTATCGGGATCGAGCTTACGCCCGGCGATCTTTTCGAGACCCGGCCACAACGACTTCTGACCCTGCGCGGGATAATCATAGAAGCCCTTGCCGTTTTTGCGCCCCAAGCGCTGCTCCTTGACCACCATCGCCTCCAGCAGTTTCTCCTGCGCGGGGTCGACGGCGTTGGCGCCCAGGTCCTTTTTGGTCGCCTGCAGGATTTTCCAACCAAGATCGATGGCGACCTCGTCATTGAGCGACAGCGGCCCGACCGGCATTCCAGCCATGCGCGCGGCGTTCTCGATCATCGCGGGCGGGACGCCTTCCATCAGCATCAGGTGGCCTTCCCTGATGTAATTGCCAACACAGCGATTGGCGAAGAAACCGCGGCAATCGTTGACCACGATGGGCGTCTTCTTGATCGCGCGAACGAAATCGATCGCGGTCGCCAGCGCTTTCGGGCCGGTCTTCTCGCCCATGATGATCTCGACCAGCATCATCTTGTCTACGGGCGAGAAGAAGTGGATGCCGATGAAGTTTTCCGGCTTCTGAGAGGTCTCGGCCAACGAGGTGATCGGCAATGTCGAGGTGTTGCTGGCGAAAATCAGGTCGCCGCCGACGACGGCCTGCGCCTTCTCGGTCGCCTCCGCCTTGACGCCACGATCCTCGAACACCGCTTCGACCACGAGATCGCAGCCCTTCAGCGCCGCATAATCGGAAGACGGCGTAATGCGCGCGAGCAGGGCGTCGCGGTCGGCGGCCTTGGCGCGCCCCTTGGCGATCTGGCTCGAGATAAGCTTCTCCGAATAAGCCTTGCCCTTGTCGGCGCTCGCCTGATCGCGATCGATCAGCACGACTTCAAGCCCGGCGCTCGCCGAGACATAGGCGACGCCCGCGCCCATGAAGCCGGCGCCAATCACGCCGATCCGCTTCAGGTTGGTCGCGGGCGCATCGGCGGGGCGGCGCGCCCCTTTGTTGAGCTCGCCCATCGAGAGGAACAGCGAGCGGATCATCGCCGCCGCCTCCTTGGAGCGCAGCACCTTGGCGAAGTAGCGGCTCTCGACGGCAAGCGCGAGGTCCATCGGCAATTGCAGGCCCTCGTAGACGCTGGCGAGGATCGCATGCGCGGCTGGATAATTATCGAAGGTCTCGCGCCGGTAGATCGCGTTGGCCGCCGGCCAGATCATCATTCCGGTCGGCGAGAACACTTTGCCCGACGGGGTCTTGAAGCTCTTGTCGTCCCAGGGCGCTTTGGCGTTCGGGTTAGCTTTCACCCATTCCTTTGCCTTGGCGACGATGTCGGCTAAGGGCGCGACCTCGTGCACGAGACCCATCTTTTTGGCGGCGGCGGGCCTGATCTGATCGCCCTTGAACAACATCTGCAACGCGTCGGGAGTCGGCATCAGGCGCGCAATGCGCTGCGTGCCGCCACCGCCGGGGAACAGGCCGACCTTGATCTCGGGCAGGCCCACGCGCGCCTTGTCGCTGTCGGCGAGAATTCGATACTGGCAGGCTAGCGCGAGTTCGAACCCGCCGCCCATGCAGACGCCGTTGATCGCCGCTGCAAACGGCTTCCCGCAGGTTTCGAGCTTGCGGTAAATCAGCGAAAGCTGGCGCGTGCGATCGAAGAAAAACTTCATCGCCGCCTCTTCGCCATCCGCCTTGGCGATGCGGGCGTATTCCGCTCCCATCGTCTGCAGCATGGTAAGATCGGCGCCGCCCGAGAACCCTTCCTTGCCGGAGGTGATCACGGCGCCTTTGATTGCCGCATCGCTGGCGACATGGTCGACGAACTTGCCGATCTCCTCGATTACCTCCGGGTTGAGCACGTTCATCGAACGCCCCGGTGAATCCCAAGTAATCAGGGCGATTCCGTCAGCGTCGGTTTCGATGCGGAAGTTCGTCAGGTTCATGGTCAGCGCTCCAAGCGTCTCAATGTTGCAACATGATGTTGAATCGTAGCGACAGGTCCGTGCCGCGCTCGAACAGACAAGACTGGTCTTTCTCGTCTTTAATGATGATCCAGTCCTGCGTTTGCGAAATCAAAAACTGATAGCCGGGCCCGTCATTGTCGGCGGCATGCAGGATGATGCTGCTGCCGAGTTCGCGATTGGCCCAATCGCGCAACAATTCGGGCGCGCTGGTCTCCGCACTGGCTTGGGCGCAGCGGGGATAGCCCGACCCCGAAACCCCGAAATTGTCGGCCGAATCGTTATCCGGCGTGTCCTCGAAATGACCGAACTCGGCGCCGCGGCTGACGATGCACAGCGCGGTCGATTTCGGGTCGTCGCGATGAAGGAACAGCCAGCGCTTGGGCAGCTTTCCTTTCTCGACGCTTTCCTTGACGAGCATCAACACGTTGTCTGCCCTGTGATCCCTGCGGAACGAGAACGTATCGACATATTTGTCCGCGCCTGCCGTTTCGTCCTTGATGATATCGTGCAGTTCTTTGCATTCGGCGCCGGCGGCGGCGCTTGAGAGCAGTAGCAGCACGGCGCAGGCGGCTAAGGTTGGCGTGATTCGCGGCATGGAGTCCTCATCGATGGCGGGGCCATGCCGTGAGGCTAACGTCCCGGCATTGCGCCGGGCCGTTGTCTCGTCTCAAACTCGTTCGATGATCGTCGCCGTGCCCATGCCGCCGCCAACGCACAGCGTAATAAGCGCGGTGCTTTTGCCGGTTCGCTCGAGCTCGTCGAGCGCGGTGCCGAGAATCATCGCGCCGGTCGCGCCGAGCGGATGGCCCATCGCAATCGCCCCGCCATTGACGTTGATCCGGCTGAAATCGAGGTCGAACGCCTGCAGGAAGCGAAGCACCACCGAGGCGAAGGCTTCGTTGACCTCGAACAAATCGATGTCGGAAATCGACATGCCGGCTCGGGCGAGCACCTTCTTGGTCACGTCGACCGGACCGGTCAGCATGATCGCGGGCTCGGTGCCGATGTTGGCGAACGCTCTGATGCGCGCGCGCGGTTTGAAGCCC
>JAYTRP010000266.1:0-5371 GCA_043746145.1 Hyphomicrobiales bacterium
AGCTACGATGACATCCTCGACCATTGCTCCTTCAATTGGAATAAACTCGTCGCACGGCCCTGGCTGATCATGTCAATCGGAATGCGCCGATGGGCTAACAGGTTCAGCTATTAAAGACTTGGTATGAGAGCTGCAGGGAATCAGCAGCCGGGTTGACTCGATCATGCCAAAGTTGGCCCGTGCCAATGCCGCCGCGCGTGTTTGCGCAGGCGTCTTTGGATCGAGCGATGCAATGTAGTCTTCCAGCGGTTTCATTCCCGCCATCGCCGATGCGACGGTCAGTTTTTCCGGATCGACGTTTCCGCCGCCCCAGAAAAGCTTCAAGTTTTGCGCCAAGGTCTGTTTCATCCCGTCCCGCACCGGTTTTGTCTCGGGCCCGTATTGCGCGAGCGCCTTGTCCAGTGTGAGGTAGCGGGTTGAAAGCGTTTGCAACTCGGCCTGTTGTGTCGCGGAGAAATAATAGGCCGAGCCAACGATCGTGCCCAAGACCAGCGCTAGCAATAAGGTGACGAGGCCCATCACCGTCCCGATCATGTCTCGGGACTTTTCTACCGAATGCTGATCAGGCAGCATCTATTTGCAAATAGAGCCTGGCGAGCCCGCCTACGAACGTCAGGATGCCGACGACGACAGCTGTTGAAATGGCGCTCATTGGAGTTCCCCCGGACCAACATTATGAGCCGGCCGCCACTTAGCGATAGCGGCCCCCTTAGCGTGCTTCGTCGAAGGAATAGCACTCGGTAGTCAATCGGGAACTGTCCGGCCGAGTGACCGTCCCGCAAATAGCGTCACGAGCCCGACGGGACGCGATCATCGCCATCGCACGCAATCTGATCGCCGCGCCGTCACGAAGCCAAAGTTACGGAATTTTCAACATGACAGGAAGCGGAGAGGCGACCTGGGCGGAATTCGCTGAAGTCGCGTTCGCGCAAGCGCGTGCGTTGGGACGCGAACCGGTCGAGGTAGCGCCAATACTGACTGCGCAATATTCGATGCCCGCGCCGCCCCGCAAACTCGCGGCTCGACGGATCGCGACTGCCGGAGATTCATCGTGTAACCCATTTCGCTATCGTAGAATTCATTGAAACCTGCTATCGCAAGACTAGGCGAGGCAAGGAAAGTCTAACATCCATGCGCGGCATCATTCTGGCAGGCGGCTCTGGCACTCGGCTGCATCCGATGACGCAGGTCGTGTCGAAGCAGTTGCTGCCGATCTACGACAAGCCGATGATCTATTATCCGCTGACGACGCTGATGCTGGCGGGCGTTCGCGAGATCCTGATCATTTCGACGCCGCTCGATGTGCCGCTGTTTCAGCGGTTGCTCGGAGACGGCGCTAACTGGGGGCTTTCGCTGAGCTACGCCGTGCAGCCGCATCCTGACGGCCTCGCCCAGGCTTTCATCATCGGCGCGGATTTCATCGCCGGGGAGCGCTGCGCGCTCGTGCTCGGCGATAATCTGTTCTACGGCCACGGGCTTTCCGAATTGCTGTTACTGGCCGATGTCAAGCAGCGCCCCGGCGCGACCGTGTTCGCTTACCGTGTCAACGATCCCGAACGTTACGGCGTAGTCGCCTTCGACGAGACGGGCCGCGCTTCCTCGTTGGAGGAAAAGCCAAAAGCGCCCAAATCCCCGTGGGCAGTCACGGGCCTGTATTTTTACGATGAGAAGGTCACCCAATACGCCGCGTCGCTGAAGCCCTCGCCGAGGGGCGAATACGAGATCACCGACCTCAACCGCATCTATCTCGAACGCGGCGAACTTGAAGTCGAGAAGCTCGGTCGCGGCCATGCCTGGCTCGACACCGGCACGCCGGATTCACTGTTGGAAGCGGGCGAGTTCATCCGCGCGCTGGAAAAGCGCCAGGGTTTCAAGGTCGCCTGCCCCGAGGAGATTGCCTATCGGCACGGCTGGATTTCGCGCGCGCAATTGCTGACACTGGCCGAGGCGTACAGAGGTGATTATGGGCGCTATTTGCTCCGGTTGGAAGGCTGATGGACGGAAGGTTTCAGCTACACCCGAAATCACAACCTATCCGCCATTCCGACCGCGGTCGCCTTCCGCAGGCCAAGCACGTCTAAAGTGTCGAGTGTGTCGATCAGAGTGTTCATCAGCGGGATTTCGGTCGAAACCAGGCGGCCGAAGAACGTGCATCACACCTTTGTCCTAAAAGATGTCCAGCAGCACGTCGCGGGCGCTTCCGGTCATAGCAGAACTTTCTCGAAGGGCGACGCGAAGCCTGGCTCGCTCTTCAACCCTGCGGACCATCGCGGCGACGAACAGAGTGAACTTGCATAGGAGCGCCCAGGTGAGGGATGGTCCACATTTATCGGGAAGAACGAAGCAATAGACAGGGACAGACAAGGCGATCAACAGGGGCAATTTCAATTCGGTGATCCCCAGACCAATTGCGACCGCGAGGTAGGACCCGCCAACGATGTCTGAGACAAAATGATAGTTCGCGTCGAGCAGTCCAGTGATCACGAAGGCGGCGCCCGTGGCCCAGACCATCTAATTTCAGGCGAGATGAGCCAGGGGATGCTCGCAGGTGCGGTTATCGTCGTCGTGTGTTCGGACGGAAATGAGCCCCAAGCCTGGACGCCGAAAAACGTCGAGACGTTATTTTCGCTTCCGACAACAGGGGCATCAGGTCGTGCAAGAAAACTTGCCTGAAAGGATTCTTGGAAAAGGTGCAGTCTAACTTTATAGGCGCAAGCCGCCACTGGCCGGTCGAGACTGCCCAGACGCCCTTCTCGTCGCCCTCAAGGGCTACGATAAGATGGTTTTGCCTTCTGGGACCAAACAGCGGCCACTTCCACGAGCCCCACTTTCCAAACGTCCGAAACCTCCCAAATCGTCAGCGCAAAAAACGTAACCACTGGGACATTTGTCCTTGCAACCGACTCCGATCCACCCAAGATCTGCGAGATTGACTCGCAGCGAGCCAAAGCTATACGCTTTCCTAGCTTGCAGTCGATCGGAGTAGGTCCGCGATGCGTGGCTTAAACACGAAGATCAGAGTGCTGGCTAACTATTCGGAGTCTTTTGTTATGTGCGATCGGTGACGCTGTCGCCACACTCGTCCGCGCTCGATGGGTTTTTAAGCAAGCGCGGACGCTCGCGTTACTTCGTTGTTTACGTGATGATCGTCGGAAGCTTGATAGGTACTTTTGTCGCGCTTGCCGCCTACGTAATGAAGCCAATGATTGTTTGTGCGCTTCCCGTGGGCATCGCGGCAATTTTGCCAACACTTTTGCTAAAGAATTTTCGACTATACTGGTTTTGTATTTATCTGATGTCACTGCAGTTTACATTGACAAAAAATTTGAATGATGGGCGCGCTATAATTGATAGTCTAAAGATAGACTACACTATTGATTATTTTACATTTGATATTAGTGCGACTGATCTGTCATTTTTGGTACTGGTAGGCATTTGGGTTTACGATCGGCTCGTTTATCGGACGCCGTTACGATTTCCCTCCTTAAGTTGGCTGGCCGTTGCCTATATGTGCATCGCCTTTCTTTCCGCGTTGGGATCCGATTCATTTTATCTGGCAATGGTTGAAATGTCGCGACAGTTGAGATTTGCTTTTGTCTATATTTATGCAGTCAACTGTATCAATTCGAAACGGACGGTCCGTTTCTTGGCTATACTTGGAATCATAATTCTGACGACCCAAGGCGGAGTAACGCTTGCACGGCATCTAACAGGATATTTGACGCCGATTTCGCTCGGCGACACGCAGCAGGACGCGACACAGATCGAACAATACCTTGCGATAGATCGTAACGAGGAGGGATCGGGAGAAAGGGGATTTGGCACCCTGGGTTCGCCAGGGTCGACCGTCCGCCTGTGCATGATGGTGATCCCATTCGCTGTGTTTCTCAGCACGGTGAGCCAGAAGACGAGGGTCCGACTAACGCTGGCTGCATTGACGGCCTTCGGGATAGTTGGCCTCGCTTTTACATATACCAGGGTCTATTTTATCACAACGGCAGTACAGTTGACCCTAATCTTTCTTATGATGGTCCGCGGTCGCATGCTAAGACGTCAGGAGATCACCGCAATCGTTATGCTAGCGGTCGTGGGGTTAGCAGTCATCTCCCCGAAAATCTACGCCCAATTTACAATTAGGACAGATTCCAGCTCCGTGCGCTTACTTCAGTACGAAGCGAGCGCGAAGATGATACTGGACCACCCCCTGCTCGGCGTCGGTATAAACAATGCCACCGCACAGCAACGAAATTATTCAAATCTGAGTTTCGACGAGAAAGACCCTGAAACTCAGTTCTTTCTGGAACAGACTCACAATTTTTACATAAGGCTGACGTCCGAAGTCGGAGTAATCGCTGCATTCTTGTTTCTGGCATTCTTCGGGCGGGTGACGTTCGAAGCGTGGCGACAATCGAACTCACCAGACCCCGAAATCCGGTGGATCGCAAGTGCGCTTTTGGTGGCCTATTTGGGAGCATGGGTTAATAGCGTGATGGACCCGCTCGACGAGACCTCAGTTCTCCATTTGTTGTGTTTATTTGCAGGCATTACCCTAAACCTTTCCAGAATGGCGCAACTTCCCAACGGACAACGCGCTCCGCTCGTGCCACGCTATGGCCTTTAACGACCGCACTTCTTCAAGCCCCGTCGAGCATCGGCGCGAAAGAGCCTACCCGGGCGTCAATTTCTACAGTCCCGTCGGGACGGTCAGCGGTCTCGGCACCGCGGGGCGAGGCTATCTCGACGCTTTACGAGCCGCCGGCGTTCCTGTCTGCGTTGTTCCTGTGCACGAACTTTTTGTTCATCAGCTTAGCGTCGGCCGACAGGAGGTTCGGCAATGGCCTCGGCACGCGATATCGATAGTTCATATCAACGCCGATTCTGTTCACCGCTTGCTGCACTTCTACTCGCGAAGCTTGGCCCGAGCGCGTTACAGGATTGGGATTTGGGTTTGGGAGTTACCGGCGTTTCGCGATGAATGGTGGAGTGAGATTGGTAAATTTGATGAAATTTGGGTCCCTTCCACCTTCTGTCAGCGGGCAATTCAGGCGATTTCAGGAAAGCCGGTGCAAGTGATGCCGCATGTCGTGACGGCGGCTGATTTGCCGGAGCCGGCAAGCCGCGCCAAACTGCAGATAGACGACAATGAATTCGTTTTCCTCTACTTGTTTGACGCCTCGAGCTTGGTCGAACGGAAGAATCCGCGTTGTCTGGTCGATGCTTTCGAGAGGACTTTCTCGGTTGACGAACGAGTTCGTTTGGTGCTCAAAATCTCGAATATCAATTGCAGTCCCGAATTGTCTCGCTACTTGTCGTCGCACGTCGCACGTAATCCTCGCTGCAAAGTATTGGTTGATACAATGGAGGCGCGCGA
>JAYTRP010000267.1:0-5360 GCA_043746145.1 Hyphomicrobiales bacterium
TTTCGAGCGCGCGAATGTCGGCGAGTACGCGCTGGCTGTCGGCCGCGGAGGCGTCGGCGTCGAGCACGACATAGCCGACGTCGTTGCGCGTCTCATAGAATTGCCCGGCGATGTTGATCGCATGCCGCGCCAGCACTTCGTTGAGCCGCCCCAGGGCGCCAGGCACGTTGCGCTGGACCTGGATGAAACGTGTGCCGTGCGATCTCGCTGGCAGTTGCACCTGCGGGAAGTTGACGGCGCCGACGGTGGACCCGCTGTCGCTGTATTCAATCAGCTTGTGCGCGACCTCCTCGCCGATGCGCTCCTGCGCTTCCTCGGTCGAGCCGCCGACATGCGGCGTCAGAATCACATTGGACAGACCCTGCAACGGCGAGACGAAGCGCTCGGCGTTGGAACTCGGCTCGACCGGAAACACGTCGATCGCCGCGCCGCCCAATTTGCCCCCGCGTAGCGCCTGCGCGAGCGCGTCGAGATCGACAACCGTGCCCCGGCTGTTGTTGATGAGATAGGCGCCCTTCTTCATCATCGCGATCTGCGCGGCGCCCATCATTCCATGCGTGCCCGGCGTCTCGGGAACATGCAGGGTGACGACGTCGGATTCGATTAACAGATCGTGCAGGCTGGCTGTCGGCTCGGTGTTGCCGTGGCGAAGCTTGTCGGTGAGATCGTAGAAGATCACCCGCATGCCCAGCGCCTCGGCGAGATAGGAGAGTTGCGAGCCGATATTGCCATAGCCCACGATGCCCAACGTCTTGCCGCGCACTTCAAAGCTGCCGGTCGCCGACTTGTCCCATCCCCCCTCATGCGCGGATGCGGAACGCGGCGTGATCCGGCGCAACAGCATGACGATTTCGCCGATCACCAGTTCGGCCACGCTTCGCGTATTGGAGAATGGGGCGTTGAAGACGGGAACGCCGAGCCGACGGGCGGCGTCGAGATCGACCTGATTGGTCCCGACATTGAAGCAGCCGACTGCGATCAACCGGTCGGCGGCGGCGAGAACCTCCGCGGTCACCTGCGTGCGCGAGCGGATGCCAATGATATGCACGCCCCGCACAGCGTCGAGCAGCGCCGCGCCGTCGAGCGCCTTTGGCACGCGCTCGATGCTGGAATAACCGGCCTTCTGGATCATCTCGACCGCGCTGTCATTGACGCCTTCAAGCAGCAGGATGCGGATCTTGTCCTTGGACAAAGAGAATTGCGGCTCGAGCGTGGTCACGGGGATATCCTGGGTGCGAGTTTGCGGCGCCTTACCGCGTTAGGGGGCGCAGGCCAAGAGGCGGGGGTTGGAGGCGGGGCGTGGGAGGCGGGGCGTGGCAGGCGGGGCGTGGGGCTAAGCCAACAGCTAAGGGATTATTAAAGACTGAGCTGAATCGGCACAGCCGTCGCGCCGACCCTCTACCCCTTCTTCTTCGCGATTTTTGCAATCTCCCGCATCGTCCCCAGCGCACCCTCCAGCCGATCGGCTAGCTTCTCGAAGTCGCCGACGATCACGATCCGCATGTCCGGCCGCACCCGCGCAAGCGACCCCTGCGAGGTCACCCATTTCACCAGCCCCGCCGGGTTGGCGAACGAATTGTCGCGGAACGCGATCGTCAGACCCCTGGCGCCGGCGTCGAGCTTCTCGACATGCGCGCGCCGGCAGAGCGCCTTGATGCCCACCAGCTTCAGCAGCAGATCGACTTCGGGCGGCGGATCGCCGAAGCGGTCGACGATCTCAGCGCCCATCGTGTCGATCTCCGCTTCCTCGCTGAGCGAGGACAGGCGTCGGTAGAGCGCGAGGCGTGAGGCGAGATCGGGAATGTAACTTTCCGGGATAGTCACAGGAGCGCCTAGCGAAATTGTTGGCGACCAAGTGTCCTGCTCGGGCTCCTGCTCGCCCGACTTCAGCCGCTCGACGGCGTCCTGCACCATCTGCTGATAAAGTTCGTAGCCGACTTCCCTAACGTGGCCGGACTGTTCCTCGCCGAGTAGATTGCCGGCGCCGCGCAGGTCGAGATCATGGCTTGCTAGCTGGAAGCCTGCTCCCAGCGTATCCAGCGACTGCAGCGCGGTGAGCCGCTTCTCCGCTTGCGGGGTTATTTGTTTGTTGAGCGGCGTGGTGAAGATCGCATAGGCGCGGGTCTTGGAGCGCCCGACCCGACCGCGTAGCTGATAAAGCTGGCCCAACCCGAACATGTCGGCGCGATGCACGATCAGCGTGTTGGCGCGGGGAATGTCGAGGCCCGATTCGACGATCGAGGTCGACAGCAGGATGTCGTACTTTCCGTCGTAGAACGCGCTGATCTTGTCCTCGAGCTCGCCCATCGCCATTTGCCCGTGCGCGGTGACGAACTTCGCCTCCGGCACATTCTGGCGCAGGAAGGCGGCGCAATCCTCGAGGTCTTCGATGCGCGGGCAGACATAGAACGACTGGCCGCCTCGGTAGCGCTCGCGCAGCAACGCCTCGCGCACGATCAGCGTATCGAACGGCGAAACGAAGGTGCGCACCGCGAGGCGGTCGACCGGCGGCGTCGCTATGATCGACAGATCGCGAACGCCCGACATGGCGAGTTGCAACGTGCGCGGGATCGGCGTCGCCGACAGCGTCAGCACATGCACTTCCGCGCGCAGCTCCTTCAATCGCTCTTTGTGCGCGACGCCGAAATGTTGCTCCTCGTCGATCACCACCAGCCCGAGATCTTTGAAGCCCACCGTCTTGCCGAGCACGGCATGCGTGCCGATCACGATGTCGATCGAACCCTCCGCAATGCCCTTCTTGGTGTCGCGCTGCTCCGCCGCGCCAATCATGCGCGAGAGCTGGCCAATCCTGATCGGCAGCCCGGCGAAGCGTTGCGTGAAATTCTTCGCATGCTGGCGCGCGAGCAGCGTGGTCGGCACCACGACGGCGGTCTGTTTGCCGTTGATCGCCGCGGCGAAGGCCGCACGCAAGGCGACCTCCGTCTTGCCAAAACCGACGTCGCCGCAGATGAGCCGGTCCATCGGCCGGCCCGCGGCGAGATCGTCGAGGGTCGCCTCGATCGCTTGGCGCTGGTCCTGCGTCTCCTCATAGGGAAATCGCGCGCAGAATTCGTCGTACAGTCCCTCGGGCGCTATTAGGCGGGGCGCCGCCCGTGTGAGCCGTTGCGCGGCGACGCGCACGAGTTCGGTCGCCATTTCGCGCACGCGCTTCTTCAGCCGCGCCTTGCGAGTCTGCCAGCCGGTCGAGCCTAGCCGGTCGAGTTCGCCCGTTTCCGAACCGTAGCGCGACAGCAGCTCGAGATTTTCAACCGGCAGAAACAGTCGGTCATTGCCGGCATAGTGGATTTCGAGACAATCGTGCGGGGCGCCTGCCGCCTCGATGGTCTTCAGGCCGACAAAGCGGCCGACGCCGTGATCGACGTGAACTACGAGATCGCCCGCCGTCATCGCGGAGGCTTCCGCGAACACGTCTTGCGCGCGGCGCTTGCGCTTGGACTGCCTGACGAGCCGGTCGCCGAGAATGTCTTGCTCGCCCAGGATGGCTAAATCACTGGATTCAAAGCCCCGCTCGAGCGCGATCACCGCGAGCGGGAGGGCGCCGGGCCGGGTCGACGCAACCTGCGCGTAGGATGAGACCAGTTCCAGCGATTTGAGACCGTGATCAGCCAGCACGTGGCTGAGGCGCTCGCGCGAACCATCGCTCCAACCCGCCACCACTACCGTCAGCCCGCGCTCGCGCAGCGCACGTACGTGAGCGGCCGCCGCCTCGAACACATTGATGTTCTCGTCCTGCCGCTCAGGCCCGAAATCGCGGCCAACCCGGCCACCGCAGTCGATAACGTCGAGCGCGTCCGGCGCGGCTTCGAACGGCGAAAGCCGGGCGACTGGCCGGCTCGCGAGAATCCCTGTGAACTCTTCCGGCGCTAGATAGAGCCGCTCGGACTTCAGCGGCCGGTAGTCGGCCTGAGCGGCGTTGGTCTCGTTGTCCGACTTGCGGGCGGCGTAATAGTCGGCGATCTGCGCGAAGCGCGCCTTGGCCGCGTCCTCAGCGCGCGCGTCCACAATCAGCGGCGCGCCCGCGACATAGTCGAAGATCGTATCGAGCTTGTCGTGGAACAGAGGCAGCCAATGTTCGAGGCCGATCGCGCGGCGCCCTTCGCTGACGGTGTGGTAAAGCGAGTCATTGTGCCGCGGCGCGCCAAATTCCGCAGCGTAGCCCTGGCGAAAGCGACGGATCGTATCAGTGGTGAGTTGCACCTCGCTCATCGGCACGAGGTCGAGCGAGCGCAACTGCGACGTGGTTCGCTGCGTCTCGACATCGAACACGCGGATCGATTCCAGCGTGTCGCCGAAAAAGTCTAGTCGGAGCGGCGCCGCGAGACCCGGGGGAAAGAGATCGAGAATCCCGCCGCGCTGGGCGTAGTCGCCGACGTCGCGCACCAGGCTCCCGCGAGAAAAGCCGTTGGCCTCGAGCCAAGCCGTGAGATCGCCCATACGCAGGACATTGCCAGGCGTCGCCGAAATGGCGCTCTGCCCGACATAGGCCTTGGGGGGCACGCGCTGCGTGATGGCGTTGGCGGTGGTGACAAGAATGCGCGGACGAGCTTCTGCGCCGCGGGTTAACGCGAGCCGCGCCAGCGTCGTCATCCGTTGCGCCGTGATCGCCGCGTTCGGCGAGACACGGTCGTAGGGCTGGCAGTCCCAGCCGGGCAGCAACAGGGCCTCGATCTCGGGTGCAGCGAAGCTGAGCGCGTCGATGAAGCTTTGCGCCCGCGTGGAATCGCGGGCGACGAACGTCAGCGCAACCGAGCGGGACTCCGCCTCTCGCGCCATCGCCCTTGCAAGATCGGCGACAACGAAGGCGTCGAACCCCTCCGGCGCGCGGGCGAGCGTGATGATGCCGCGCTGACGCAGGCGGACGGCGGCGAAGACGGGCGCGTTCACGAGGCGGTCGTACCCTCTTCCAACGCGGCGCGAGGCGCGGCGATGAGGCGCGCGAACAAGGGCGTGTCAAAATTCGCAGGAATGGGGACGGCGCCCGTAAGCCACGAAAGTATGTCGCCGTCCGGCAGATCGAGCCAAACCTCCACCTCGTCGAGTTCGGCTTCATCCAGCGTGGCGAGGTAAGCGTCGGTGAAGGCGCTGAGCGCCAAGTCCATCTCACGCATCCCGCGTCTCCGGGCGCGAAACAATATGCGTCGCCGGCGCGGGTCAAGCCCGTCGCTGGACAAGGGGGAGGCGGACATGGGCAATCCCAAAGCGGCGTGAAAGCAAGTTATATAGGGTGCCCGCGCCGTGCTGTCATGCCAGCGACAAGGCTAGTTTTCGCCAGCGGCAAGACTTCTTGCCGCAGGCGAGAAGGCATCTTGCCGCGCGCGCGCGATTTTGCGACAATGCCG
>JAYTRP010000268.1:0-5352 GCA_043746145.1 Hyphomicrobiales bacterium
AATGTGCCGGTGACGATGTCGACGCGATTTCCCGCGCCGGTGAGCGCGGGCGTGCCCTTGCCCTGAGCGCCGAGGTGCCCGGTTGCATGGCAATCGTCGACCAACACCATCGCGCCATAGCGTTCGGCGAGATCGCAGATCGCGGCAAGCTTCGCGACATAGCCGTCCATCGAGAACACGCCGTCGGTCGCGATCAGCTTGAAGCGCGCGCCCTGGGCGTCGGCTTCCTTCAGCCGCTGCTCAAGTTCGTTCATGTCTGAATTGGCGAAGCGATAGCGCTTGGCCTTGCACAGGCGTACGCCATCAATGATGGAGGCGTGGTTCAGCCCATCTGAAATGATTGCGTCGGCCTCGTCGAGCAGCGGCTCGAACACGCCGCCATTGGCGTCGAAACAGGCCGCGAACAGGATCGCGTCTTCCTTGCCAAGATGGCGAGCGATCGCGAGTTCGAGTTCGCGGTGCTGCGTCTGCGCACCGCAGATGAAGCGCACCGAGGCCATGCCGAAGCCGAACTCATCGAGCGCGGCTCTTGCGGCGGCGACCACCTCGGGATGATTGGCGAGGCCGAGATAGTTGTTTGAGCAAAGGTTGACCATCTCCCGGTCACCCGCCTCGCCGCGCACGCGGATACGCCCGCCCTGCGGGCCAGCAATCAATCTTTCGCGCTTAAGCAGGCCATCGGCTGCTATGCCCGCAAGCACGCCCGAGAGATGATCGAGAAAGGCGCTAGTCATGAAATCTCCTCATGGCGCGAGCCAGGGCAGGATAAGCGGGACGAGGATCGGAGTCACCACCGCATTCAACCCCATCGCGACGCCCGCGAATACACCGGCGACCGGATCGACCGCAAATGCTCGCGCTGTGCCGATGCCATGCGAAGTCAGGCCGGCTGCAAACCCGCGCGCCGCATAGTCGCGAATGCCGAGCGCGTTCATCATCGGGGTGACGACGATCGCGCCGATCACGCCCGTTGCGATGACCAGCACCGCCGTCAACGGCGGCAACCCGCCGAGCCGTTCCGAGACGGCCATCGCAACGCCCGCCGTCACCGACTTTGGCGCCAGCGAGATTAGCGCTATGCGCGGCGCGCCGAGGGCTTCGGCGATCCCCACCGCTGAGACGATCGCGACGATAGCTCCCGCGAACAGCGCAGCCAGCATGGGCACGAGGTTGCGCGCGACCAGTTCCAGATTGCGATAGAGCGGCACCGCAAGCGCCACTGTGGCGGGCCCGAGCAGGAAATGTACGAATTGAGCGCCATTGAAATAGGTCTGATAATCCGTGCCGGACAGCTTTAGCAGCACGGCGACGAGCGCGACTGAAATCAGCACGGGATTGACGAGGGGGTGACGGCCCGCCGCCCTGGAAAGTCCATCCGCAATGAGAAAAGCGCCCAGCGTCGCCGTCAGCCAAAACAGCGGCGTCGTCTGCAGATAGACCCATAGGCGAAAGTTGTTCATTCCAATCCCGCAGGGCCTGTCGATTCTGCAGCGCCTGACGATTCCACGGGGTTTGGCCCAACGAGACGCTTGACGGCGAGGAAAACGCCAACCGTTGCGAGCAGGGTTCCCACGGTCGAGACGATCAGCGCAGCCGCGAGCGCTACCCCATACTGGCTCAACAGGCCAAAATACTGAACGACGCCGACGCCTGCCGGTACGAACAGCAGCGAAAGCATGCCAAGCATTGCGCCCGACGCCCGGCCCAACTCGCTCGCGTTCAACGCCTCATCGTCGAATGGCCGCCATCGTTTCCATGCGGCCAGCCCCAGCGCAAGAAGCGCCAAACCGATTACCGGCCCTGGAGCGGGCAAATTGAACGCGTGCGCTAGACTTTCGCCAACGAGCTGACATAGAAGCAAAATGAAAATACCGCGGATCATGCGGCATAGTCTTCGCCGTCCGACTGGCGATCGTCAATCCTAACTGCGGCGGCGCCCCGGAACAAAGCCCAGGTTAAAATCGGGCATTCACGGTGTGCATCCGGATTTGCGGCTTGACACGCTCGCAGGCGGACACGAAACCTCTACTCGCCAACACGTACAGATTACATTCAGAGGTCGGTGAAACGTGGCGCGCATTCTTATCGTCGACGACGAGCCGCTAATAGCGATGCTGGCGGAAGAATGGCTCCAGGAAATGGGCCACACACCCGTTGGTCCTGCTCACGATTTGACTAAAGCTTTGTCTCTGGCGGAAACTGATCTCGACGGGGCGATCATAGACGTGACTCTTGGGCGCGAGACGGGTTATCCCGTCGCAAAGGCCCTAGCCTTGCGTGGCATCCCATTCGCCTTCGCCACGGGGCACGCCAAAGCCCAATCCAGCCCAGAATATCGAGCCGCTGCATTGTTGCGCAAGCCGTTCGAATTCGACGCTTTCCGTATCGCGATCGAGACCTTGCTTGCGTCTTGACGCAAAAGGGGCGCTTCCTCTCTGAAACGCCCGTAAATTGGAGTTAGGTCGCTAATCAGGCTTTATCGACTAAGTTTTTAGCAGCGTCTTTGAGATTGCCAACAGCCTGCTGCGCCTGACCCTTGACCTTCTGCCCTGCGCCGTCAGCTTCCATATTGTCGTTGCCAGTGGCCTTGCCGACACCTTCTTTGACCTTGCCGGCGATTTCGTTGCCGACGCCTTTGGCCTTGTCCGACATGCTGGACATTAAGCTCTCCTGTAGCTGATGCTCTGGGCTCAATGAGCCTGATTATAAAACGCCCTGACATGCATCAGGTTCCCACTTAGTGAGCAAGACGGGTCCATTAGGGTCTAAGCGGCGATCGAGGTCCACGCGATTGTGAGTGGCCAAGCCGCTCAGTGTCGACCACCCTTTCGTTCAATCCTATATACACCACTATGAAAACGTATAAATTATGCTAGCAAATCGGGAGTGCAATCGAAATGACCGCTTCTGTCGCGGCTGACATTTCTTCTCAACTTCATGCGGCCTTAGAGGAGAATGAACGGCTTCGAACGCGTCTCGGCGCTGTGCGGCATAGCCTTGGCAACCATCTTGCGCTGATGTCGGCGATCCTTTCGCGCCAGGCCCGCGGCTGCGAGCTTGCGGAGGCGCAAAACGCTTTGAATGCCGCGCAGGGTCGGATTACCGCCATCGCAGAGGCGTTGCGCGTCTTGATGATCGAGCCGGATCTCAATGAGATCGAAGTGGGCGAGCCGGTCGCGCGGCTGATCAACGAATTTCGCGCGCATGCTTCCGACCTCGGCGTCGAGGTGAGCTCACAGGTCGACGCCTCGGCGCTTCGAGCAGACGATGCCGTATCGTTGATGCTTGTGCTGAATGAACTTGCCTCGAACGCGCTACAGCATGCTTTTCCCGACGACGCTCGCGGGAAGATGCGGATTCTGCTTCGACGAGAGGGCGCTGTTCTGACGCTGGACGTTCAGGATGATGGGATAGGCGTCGCCCTCGGTGCGGAATCGGGGTTGGGCGGCAAGATCATTACAAGCGCCCTGCGCACGCTCGCCGCAACGATTACGGAGGCCCCATCGCGTGTTCACTCGACGCGGCCGGGGCGCCGCGTCGTCGTCACAAAGCTGCTGGCGTAAGATTAGGCGGAGAGGCCGAGCTTAATCTGGAAAATGCCGAAATCGACGTTAGGTCGGCCCATTCGAGGGCGCCACGCGGACAATGGCGTCGGTCAAGGCGCCGGGCCCCAGGTCCTCGGGACCGACAATTCCAAGCAGTTCAGAAAGCTTGGCGCGAGCGCGGTTTACGCGGCTCTTTACGGTTCCCACCGCGCAGTCGCACACGGTCGCGGCTTCTTCATAGGTAAGCCCAGAAGCGCCAACCATGATCAAAACTTCGCGTTGTTCGGGCGGAAGCTTGGCAAGGGCTATACGAAAATCCGCGAGATCAAGAGCGCCTTCCTGCGCCGCTGGCGTCGCGAGCCGCTGCGAGTAGATGCCGTCAGTATCCTGAACTTCGCGTCCACGCTGGCGATAGAGCGAGAAATAAGTATTGCGCAGGATCGTGAACAACCAAGCTCTCAGATTGGAGCCGGGTTGATAGCTATCCGCATTGCTCCACGCTTTCAGAAGCGTTTCCTGAACTAGATCGTCAGCAAGCTGAATACGTCCAGACAGGGATATCGCGAAAGCACGAAGGTTGGGCATTTCACCCACAAGGCCTTCGCGAAACGCGCTGGTGCGACCCGCACCCTTGACGATGACTCTCTCTTCAATCGCGGGTTCACTGGTCACGACCGCCGGTTCATCAGTCAAGCCGCGCCTCCTTAGCCTCTAACTCAGCCAACAGAACGAGAAAACGGGACGGTAAAGGCTCTTCGGTCAACACTCTATAATGTGTTTGCAGAGCGCGGCCGATCGCATCGTTTATTACCGGACCGGGTCCTTGCACAGCTGTTTCCGATGGTGTCGCATCCCCACCAGCGACCTCAATATCGTATCCAGTTTGCATGGTCGATCTTTCAAGAATAAGCTGATGCCAAGCATGGCCGGTTTCAACGCCCAATAATACGCCTAACGCGAATGTGAACGCGGACCCTAGCTGAAAGTTCCGCCTGAGAGCTATAGTTCGGCGTTGTAGGGTGAGCGAGAAACCCGTCTCGCATTAATTTAATCCCTGTGTCACGTGTTAATTGGAATTGCTAATGTCTATCGCCCGCGAGATTGCTCCGCATCTGCCTTATCTACGTCGTTTTGCCCGCGCGCTGAGCGGATCGCAGTCCAGTGGCGACGCCCATGTGGTTACCACATTGGAAGCGTTGGTCGAGGATCCGACGCTCCTTTCGCGCAAGATGGCCGCCAAGGAGGCGCTCTACAGCGCCTTCCTCAATCTTTGGTCATCGACCAATAACTATCGACGGGGGCTCCCTCGGGCCTTTTCGGAAACGGCCGCCGATCGAAATATCGATGCGCTGACGCCGCTAGCTCGCCAAGCATTTCTATTGCGGACAGTGGAGGGTTTCTCCAGCGAAGAAACAGCGCGTATTCTCGGAAAGTCCGCTGCGGAAACGTCAAGCCTGCTCGACACGGCGGGTCGTGAGATCGCCGAACAGGTGGCGACCAGCATCCTGATCATCGAGGACGAACCGCTTATCGCGCTGGACATCGAGACGCTCGTCCGCGAACTCGGCCATGAAGTGACTGGCATCGCACGGACTCGTGACGAGGCGGTCAGGCTCGTCAACGAGCGCGAGCCGGGTCTAGTGCTGGCTGACATTCAGCTCGCCGATGGAAGCTCAGGGCTGGATGCCGTCAACGAGATCCTGCACAACATCGAAGTGCCGATCATTTTCATCACCGCTTTCCCGGAGCGCCTGCTTACTGGCGAGAAGCCCGAGCCCGCATTCCTGATCACCAAGCCGTTCCAGGC
>JAYTRP010000269.1:0-5351 GCA_043746145.1 Hyphomicrobiales bacterium
AGCGCATCGATGTTTCTTGCGCCATGATTTTCGTCGCTATGGGCGGGGTTCTCTTACGCAGAAACGCGCATCCGTGAATTTCAAAACGGACTCTAAGCGCTCGTGGGCTCCAGACTGACCGTATCGTCGTAACCGGAGCAAACCTGGCCAAGATGGCGGTGGCGTCGCTCAGGGTAGCGCCTGCGATGGCGCGCTCAGCAATGACCGTCGCTTTCGTGCGCTACGCCATCAGGCCAAACGCCGGAACGCTGGACTTGGCGACGCGTTCAGTTAAGACCCGCTTCGTTGAATCCTTTCCGTGAAAGGTCGTCTTATGCCTACCTCCCCCGCCGTTACGCATGACGTTATGGCCAATGCGATCCGGTTCCTCGCGGCAGACGCGGTGGAGAAAGCAAAGTCGGGCCATCCCGGCATGCCAATGGGCATGGCCGACGTTGCGACAGTGCTGTTCACAAAATTCCTGAAGTTCGATCCGCTGGCGCCGGCTTGGCCCGACCGCGATAGGTTCGTGCTGTCGGCGGGCCACGGTTCGATGTTGCTCTATGCGCTGTTGTATCTCACCGGCTACCCCGACATGACGATCGAGGAGATCAAGCGCTTCCGCCAGCTTGGCTCGCGAACCGCCGGCCATCCCGAACACGGCCATTCCCCCGGCATCGAGGCGACCACGGGTCCCCTCGGCCAGGGCATCGGCATGTCGGTCGGCATGGCGATCGCCGAGGCCGCGCTCGCCGCCCGCTACGGCGTCGAACTCGTCGATCACCACACCTATTGCATCTGCGGCGATGGCTGCCTGATGGAGGGCGTCAGCCACGAGGCGATCGATCTCGCTGGCCACCTCAAGCTCAGCAAGCTGACCCTGATGTGGGACGACAACCGCATCACGATTGACGGAGACGTCAACCAAGCGACTAGCATGAATCAGCGCGCGCGGTTTGAAGCTGCGGGCTGGCACACAATCGGCGTCGACGGACATAACCCGCAGGCGATTGAAGCCGCGCTGACCGAGGCCAAGTTGCAGGACCGGCCGACGTTTATCGCCTGCCGCACCACGATCGGCTTTGGGGCGCCCAACAAACAGGGCAAAGAGACGACCCACGGCACGCCTTTGGGCGCCGCCGAGATCGAGGCTGCGCGCAAGAACCTGGGTTGGACAGCGCCGCCGTTCGAAATTCCCGCGGACTGCCTTGCCGCTTGGCGTAGCGCTGGCGTGCGCTCCCCCGAAAAGGTCGCGCAGTGGAACAAGCGCGTCGACGCGGACCCCAAAGCGAAAGTTTTTCGGGCGGAAATCGATCAGGTCATCCCGGATGATTTCAAACCCAAGATGGCGGCTTTCAAGCGCAGCGTCGTCGAGTCGAAGCCTAATATCGCCACCCGCAAATCCTCGGAGAACACGCTCGGCGTGATCAACGAGGCGATCCCGATCACCATCGGCGGCTCGGCCGACCTCACCCAATCCAACCTCACACTGACCAAGGGCATGGTCTCGCTCGCGCCCGGCGACTTCAAGGGCCGCTACATCCATTACGGCATCCGCGAGTTCGGGATGAGCGCTGCGATGAACGGCATCGCGCTGCATGGCGGGTTTATTCCCTACGGCGGCACGTTCCTGATCTTCTCCGATTATGCACGCGGCGCGATCCGCCTTTCCGCGCTGATGCGATTGCGCGTGATCTTTGTGCTGACGCATGATTCGATTGGCGTTGGCGAGGATGGACCGACGCATCAGCCCGTCGAGCAACTCGCCGCATTGCGCGCGGTGCCGCATCTCAGCGTTTATCGCCCGTGCGACGCGGTGGAAACCGCCGAGTGCTGGGAGCTCGCTCTGACCTCGCGCGAGAATCCGTCCGCGCTTGCGCTATCGCGGCAAAACCTGCCGACACTGCGCACATCAAGCGACGTCAACCTGAGCGAACGCGGGGCCTATGTGCTCAGCGAGGCAGATGGCGCGCGCGATTTGACGCTGCTCGCGACCGGTTCAGAGGTTTCGCTGGCGATGGATGCAGCCAAGGCTTTGCGCGACAAGGGCCGCAAAGTTGCCGTCGTGTCGATGCCGTGCTGGGATCTATTCGAGCTACAGGATCAGGCCTATCGCGACGCCGTGCTGGGCAAGGCGCCGCGCATCGCCATCGAGGCGGCGGAACGGTTCGGCTGGGATCGGTGGATCGGCGAGCGCGGCTTATTCATCGGCATGCCAGGCTTTGGCGCTAGCGGCCCTGCCGGCGATGTCTACAAGTTCTTCAACATCACAATCGACGCGGTCGTCGAGGCTGCGGACAAGGTGTTGGCGTGACGGCGAAGATCGCGCCGTCGATCCTGTCCGCTGACTTCTCCAAGCTCGGCGAGGAACTACGCGCGATCGATCTAGGCGGCGCCGACTGGATTCATCTCGACGTTATGGACGGGCATTTTGTCCCCAACATCAGCTTCGGGCCGGGGGTGATAGCGGCGCTGCGGCCGCATTCGCGCAAGTTGTTTGATTGTCATCTGATGATCGAACCTTGCGACGCTTATCTCGAGGCGTTTGCGAAGGCCGGATGCGACGGAATCACTGTCCACTCGGAGGCGACGCGGCATCTCGACCGCTCGCTGCAGACAATCCGGGCTTTAGGCAAACGCGCCGGCGTAGCGCTCAATCCAGCAACCCCGCCCGCAGCAATCGAGTATGTGCTCGATCGCATCGACCTCGTGCTCGTGATGACGGTCAATCCAGGCTTTGGCGGCCAGAGTTTCATCCCCGCGATGATTGAAAAAATTGCGCGCGTAAAGGCGATGATCGCGGGGCGGCCAATCGAGATCGAAGTCGACGGCGGGATAACGCCAGAGACAGCGCCGCTGGTCGTTGGCGCCGGCGCGAGCGTGCTGGTTGCGGGCACGTCGGTATTTCGAGGCGGCGCGGCGGCCTACGCCAGCAATATCCACGCGCTCAAGTCGTCGCTGACGCTCGTGGCCTAGACGGCGTCACTCCTGATCCAACTTCTTCCGGATCGTCTTCAGTTCTCTTTTGCGTCCCGCATCAAGCGTCGGTGGTTCAATCGGCATCGAAGCCATCGCATCGATGACAATCTGAGAAATGAACAGCCGCGCATTCAGCTTGTCGTCCGCAGGCACGACATACCAGGGCGCCGTGTGCACGCTGGTCTCCGACAGCGCGTGTTCGTAAGCGCGCCGATAATCTTTCGAGTAGGCGCGCTCCTCGACGTCGGAAGTTGCCGCCTTCCAGGTCTTCTCTGGATCGTCGAGCCGTGCGAGCAACCGGCGCTTCTGCTCATCCTTGGAAATATGCAGGAAGATTTTGACGACATGCGTCGAATTGGCGACGAGATGCCGCTCGAATTCGCGGATCGAATGGTAACGCTCGCGCCAAAGCGCATCGAGGTCCTTCACCGGCTCCAACCCTTCCGCCTGCAGCAGCTTTGGATGCACGCGCAAAATCAGCACGTCTTCGTAATAGGAGCGGTTGAAAACGGAAATCATGCCGCGTTCGGGTAGGTCCGACTGGGCGCGCCACAGGAAATCGTGGCGCAGTTCCCTCGGCGTCGGCGTCTTGAAAGAGGAGACGTTGCAGCCTTGCGGATTGACGCCGCTCATCACATGCGCAATCGCGCTGTCCTTGCCCGAAGTGTCCATACCTTGCAAAACGATCAGCAAACCACGACAGGCCGCGGCGTAAAACCGCTGTTGCAACTTAGCGAGCTCCTTGACGTGAGCCGCCAGGGTCGCGTGAGAGTCGTCCTTGGAGGCATAAAGCGGATCGACGAGGGTCGGGCGCTTTGCAAGATCGAGCTTCTCGCCATGCGCCACGAGCAGCTTTTTGACGTCGATTTTCATGGGCAACCTCGCGGGAAACGGCGATTTCTAGCATGCCGCTCGTTTGCCGTCATCGCCGAGCCCGACCTCGACCGTCGCAATCTGGCCAATTCCTCCCGCCTACAGCCGTGGCTTGCCCTCGCCCGTATGCCGCGCGATTTTAGCAAACTTCTTAATGACCCGATCCCGCTTGAGCTTCGAGATATAGTCGATGAACAACACGCCGTTGAGATGGTCGATCTCGTGCTGCAGCACCGTGGCGAGCAGCCCCTCGGCAAGCATCTCCTGCCCGGCCCCGTCGCGGTCGATGTATTTGACGCGCACTGACGCCGGCCGCTCGACCTCTTCGTAATATTCGGGGATCGAGAGGCAACCCTCCTCATAGATGCTGCGCTCTTCCGAAGACCAGATCACCTCGGGATTGACGAAGCAAAGCGGATTTGGCGGATCGTCTTTGGCGCTGGGATCGATCACGAGAAGGCGGATCGGCTGGGCGATCTGGATCGCAGCGAGGCCAATGCCGGGCGCCTCGTACATAGTCTCCAGCATGTCGTCCATCAGCTTGCGCAACGAATCGTCGACGCGCTCAAGCTTTGCGCTGACGAGGCGCAGCTTGGGATCGGGCAGCGTAATGATGTCGAGCAGGGCCATGAACTTCACGTCGGGAGATCGTTGCGTGTGAGATAGCCATCCCTGGACGCGGGGTCAAACCAGTTCTTATTATGTTCGCGCATTGGCTCCGTTTCGTGTTAATAACACGGCATGAATGCGCCGTTTTTCATGCTTGAAGGGTTTCCGATCGGCTATGGCGAGGCATTGGCGGCAGCGATCGCTGCGATCGCTGCCCTGAGTCTCGGGCTGGCGATCGCACTGACGCGTTCGGCTCGACGAACGGCCGAGGCCGAACGTCAGCGCGAAATCGACGGCCGGCTCGCTGAACTCAATGGGCGGCTCGGCAATCTGGGCGAGTGGCTCGGCTCGCGGCAAACCGATCTCGCGCGCATGATGGCGGAACGGCTCGATAACGTCGGCGCCCGGATCGGAGCGGGGCTCGAAACGCATGCGCAGACCACGGGGGAAAACCTGGCGCGCCTCAATGAGCGCCTCGCGGTGATCGATGCGGCGCAAGCGCGCATGACGGGCATTACCGACGAGATCGTCTCGCTAAAAGCCATCCTGTCAAACAAACAGACGCGCCGCGCCTTTGGCCAGGGCCGGATGGAGACGATCGTGCGCGATGGCCTGCCCACAGGCGCCTTTGCGTTTCAGTTCACGCTCCCCAACAAGTCGCGCCCGGACTGTGTGATCCATCTGCCCGGCGATCCGCGCCCGTTGGTGGTCGACGCGAAATTTCCGCTTGAAGCGTTCACCGCTTTTCGGAAGGCTCGCGACGAGGAAGGCCGCAAGGCGGCGGCGCAGCAATTGCGCGGCGACGTCGGCAGGCACGTCAAGGATATCGCGGAACGCTACCTTACGCCGGGTGAGACGCAGGACATCGCGCTGATGTTCGTGCCCTCGGAATCGGTGTACGCCGATCTGAT
>JAYTRP010000270.1:0-5350 GCA_043746145.1 Hyphomicrobiales bacterium
AATTTCGTCTATGTGATAACGGGCCTCGTGCTCGGCATCGCATTGGGCACGCTGAGCTACTACTCCCTGCCTGACAAAGAGACTGCGGCGAATGTCGCCAAGGACATGTCGCTCGTTGCGTCAGTATTTCTGAAGCTGATCAAAATGATCATCGGCCCGCTGGTGCTCTCGACACTTGTTGTTGGCATTGGCCACATGGGCGACGCGGCGACGGTTGGGCGCGTGGGCGCGAAAACGATGGGCTGGTTTGTAACCGCCTCAATCGTTTCGCTGCTACTAGGCTTGTTCATGGTCGACCTGCTGCAACCCGGCGTCGGCATCGTGGTCGACCAAGGAGGGAGCGCCGCCAACCTGACCACGCAATCCTTTTCGGTCGAGAATTTTATCGATCATCTCGTGCCAACTTCGATCTTCAAGTCGCTTGCCGACGGCGAGATTTTGCAGATCGTGGTCTTTTCTATTTTCGCGGGCGTCGCCATCATGGCGATGGGAGAGCGCGGCCATCCGCTGATCGAATTCGCCGATAACGTGTCTCATATGATGCTCAACATCACGAGCTATGTAATGAAGCTCGCGCCGATCGCGGTCTGCGCCTCGGTCGCGTCGGTGATCACCAAGTCGGGCCCCGGCATTCTGCTGAATTTCGCCAAGTTCCTCGGCGGCTTCTATCTGACGCTGCTGATCCTTTGGGCGCTGCTGATTATTGTCGGGCGGCTCGTCATTGGCGTGCGAATGGGCGAACTGGTAAGGCGAATGCGCGAACCGTTCCTGCTCGCCTTCTCCACGGCGAGTTCCGAAGCGTCTTATCCGAAAATCCTTGAGCAATTGCAGAAGTTCGGGGTATCACGGCGCATCGCCAGCTTTGTGCTGCCGCCGGGATATTCGTTCAACCTCGACGGCACGATGGCCTATACGACCTTCGCCTCGATGTTCATCGCGCAGGCTTACGGCGTGGACATGCCAATCGGCACGCAATTGACAATGGCGGCAGTGCTGATGATCACCTCGAAAGGCGTGGCGGGCGTGCCTCGCGCTTCGCTCGTCGTGATTCTCGCGACGCTGAAACAGTTCGGCATTCCCGAGGCGGGGCTTCTGCTCATTCTCGGCATCGACCAGTTCCTCGACATGGGCCGCAGTGCGACCAACGTGATCGGCAACTCGCTCGCCGCCGCCGCAGTGGCGAAATTCGAGGGCGACCTTGGCCTGGCGACCGACGAGGCGCCGAACGCGCTGCCGGTTCCAGCTTGAACCCGCTTTGGACCGCCCTGCTCGCGCTTTCGCTATTGGCAGCGCCGGCGTGGGCGGAAGACCTCGGCGGCGCGGATCTGACCGCGCCGCCTGCGACAAACGCTGACGACGCCCTGCCCTCGACGCTGACGGGAACGCTGGCGAAAACCAAGGCGAGCGGCGTGATAACGCTGGGCTATCGGGACGCCTCGTTTCCGTTCTCCTATGTGCGCGACGGCCAACCGCAGGGCTATTCGCTCGACCTCTGCAAGGGAGTAGTCGACGAGATCGCGCGCGAATTGCAGATTCCGGTGAAGGCGGTCTATGCGCCCGTCACATCGGCCGACCGCATTGACGCCGTCGTCTCAGGCAAAGTCGACCTCGAATGCGGCTCGACGACGGAGAACATCGAGCGTCGCAAACAGGTTGCTTTTTCCCCGCTGATCTTCATCGCGGGAACCAAGCTGATGACGCGGGCCGCATCGCCGTTGCCCGCGTTGCGCGACTTGCAGGGCAAGATATTGGTCGTAACGTCAGGCACAACCAACGAGACGGCGGTGCGCGCGATGAACGACAAATACGCGCTCGGCCTCACCATTGTCGCCGCGCCCGACCACGAACAATCTTATCAAATGCTGGCGGACGGCAAGGCCGACGCGTTCGCGACCGACGATGTGCCGCTGAACGGCCTGATCCTCAGCCATCTTTCGCAAGCTTCCATGCAGGTTGTCGGCGAGTACCTGACCTACGAGCCCTATGGCCTGATGTTCCGGCGCGACGATCCCGACATGGCGGGCGCGGTGCGACGCGCATTCGCCGCGATGGCGGCGGATGGGGCGCTGGTGGCCAATTATCGAAAGTGGTTCTCGGGGGCGACGCCGACCGGGGAGATTGTCGACATGCCCATGTCGGTTCAGTTGACGGAGGCATTTCGGGCTATGGGAGCGGAGGCGTTTTGAACGACGCGGCGCGACGCTATCGATCCGACCCACGGACCGGGCTTCGCGCAGGGCGAGCCTTGTCGATCTCGTCGTAGGAGGCAACGCGGTTTCGGCCGCTATTCTTCGCCACGTACAAGGCTTTGTCGGCGGCGGAGTAGAGCGCCTGGAACGACCCTCCCTCGCATGCGGCAAGACCGACGGACAGGGTCGCGCGAACGCTCTTTCCCACTACGGAGATCAATGCGCCCTCGACGTCCCTCGCGTAGGCAATTGATTCGCGCCTCGACCTCGTCGAGCGAACCGGCGGCGCACTCAAATGCAAACTCCTCCCCGCCGACCCTGGCCAGCGTTCCCAGACCGCCGAGGCGGCGTTGCCGCATTCCGGCAATCGCCTGAATCACAGCTTCGCCTGTGAGGCGCCTAAATTCGTCGTTGACGCTTGTAAATCGATTAATGTCGGCGATCGCCACCGCCACGATGTTCGGCTCGGCGGATAGTCCGGCCACGGTGAAAGCGCGCCGATTGGCGAGGCCCGTCAGCGGGTCGATACGCCCCAACCGGTCGGATTCCTGCTTCGCCTGGTAGAGATCGAGATGCGCTATGCCGATGGCGCGGGCGATCGGCCACGCGATGCCTCCGGCGATTATCGTCGTGAAGGCCCAGGATCGTAAGCAGCGGGCGAAGTCTATGAAAAAGGAGAGTTGAGTGACGATATCCGCCGCCAGCGCGATCGCCACGGCCGCGCCCGAGACGGTTATGATGTAACGTCGCAAGTCACCTTCGTTCCGAACTTCGGGACCGAGAATTGCTTTCATATAAATCAAGGTGCGCCCGACATTCCGAAGTGGACTTGCAAAGATTAACTCAACAAGTCTCAAAATCTATTTAAGGCAATCTTTCAAAGCCTAGCGCGAGGTCAGGGCCTGAAACGCATTGACCCACGCCTGCTCGCCCCGTAAAGCAGCCCTCCCCGCGACTTCGGGGCCAAGGGAGAGCGCCATGGCGGTCATTGTCGCGTTTGGCGACTCCAACACGTGGGGCTACAATCCCTCGCAAGGTATGCGCTTTGCGCCCGACGTGCGCTGGACCGGAATCATGGCGCGCGAGTTCGGCGCCGACCATCGGGTGATCGAGGAAGGCCTGAACGGGCGCACCACGGTCTTTGCAGATCCGATCGAGCCTGACAGGCGCGGCTCCGATTATCTGCCGCCATGCCTGCGCAGCCACGCTCCGCTCGATCTGCTCATCATCGCGCTTGGCTGCAACGACATGAAGGCGCGCTTCAACGTGAGCGCTGGCGAAATTGCGAGCGGCGCCGAGCGGCTCGTCCTGAGGGCCAAAAATGAGAACGTCGGACCGGACGGCGGTCCCCCGAAGATCCTGCTGGTCGCCCCGCCGCCGCTCGCCAAGCTATCAGGCTTCGACGATATGTTTCGTGGCGCGAAGGAGAAGGCGCTCGTCCTGCCCGCGCGCTACCGCGAAATCGCCGAGCGGCACAAAATTGGCTTTGTCGATGCGGGTCAGTTCATTCGCTGCTCCGACCTTGACGGCATCCACTTTGAAGCCGACCAGCATGCGATCCTCGGCCAAGCGATGGCGCAAGCCGTGCTCATGATGCTGGCCTGATCGCCCGCCGTTATTTCCCCTGTCCCCGTTTTCGAGCGCAGGCGGCCTGCCGGTCAGCGCCGCGGCGAATGAGTTTCAGTTATGTTGCGACGATCCACCATACGCGGCGAAATCGCCGCCACCTTCGCGCTCGGCTGGCCGATCGTGCTGACCAATCTCGCCGTCAATTTCATGACCACCACCGACGTGATGTTCCTCGGGCGCCTCTCCCCCGAGGCTCTGGCGGCCGGCACGCTCGGCTTCAACGTCTACACGCCGCTGCTGCTGTTCAGTGTTGGCGTCGTCAGCGCGGCGGCCCCGCTTGCGGCGGCGAAGGTGGGCGCCGACGCGCAGGATTTTGCCGGCTCGCGTCGGGTCGGCCAGCAAGCCTTTCTTACATCGCTCGCACTGGCGATCCCGCTCTGGATCTTTTTCTGGAACACCGGGTCGGTGCTTGCAGCGCTCGGCGAGCCACCCGTGCTGGCCAAGCTTGCGGGACAATACATGCACGGCCTGCAATGGGCGCTGGCGCCGGCGCTGCTATACTTTTCGGCGCGCTCGGTGCTAGCGGCGCTCGATCGCACCACGCCGGTGCTGGTCGTTGGCCTGCTGGCGGTCGGATTTAATGTGCTGGCGAATTACGCGCTGGTGTTTGGACGGCTCGGCGCGCCGGCGCTCGGAGTATTCGGCTCCGGGCTAGCGACCTCTCTTTCGCAAGCGCTGATGTTCGCCCTGCTCGGCGCCTATTCCATGATTGACCCCAAGCTTCGCCCGCATCGTCTGATGGCGCTGCCCTGGCATTTCAATCGGGCGGAATTCGTCAAGCTTTGGCGACTTGGCGCGCCGATCGGTCTGTTCATAGGGATGGAGGTCGCGGTGTTCGCTTACACCGCTCTGGTGATGGGTCGGCTCGGCGCCCATCAGCTCGAGGCGCATGCGGTCGCGTTAAACATTGCCGCCACCGCCTTCATGGTCCCGTTGGGGCTCGGCATGGTCGCGACAGTGCGGGTGGGGCACGCCTTCGGCGCTCGCGACGCTGCGGCGATCTCGCGCGCGGGCTGGACGGCGTTTGGCTTGGCGCTTGCTTTTGTCTGCATTTCGGCAGCGCTAATGGCGCTGGCGCCGCGGCTGCTTATCTCGGCGTTTCTCAACACGGATGCGAGTGAGAACGCGGAAACCGTCGCCTACGCCGTTGCTTTCGTACGAATCGCGGCGATCTTCCAGCTTGTTGACGGAGCACAGGCCGCGCTTTCCAACATGCTGCGCGGTGTCCACGATTCTCGCTGGCCCATGGTGATGGCGCTGTGCGGATATTGGGCTATCGGCGCTCCTGCCGGCCTAGCGCTAGCCTTCTTGACGCCTCTGGGCGGAGTGGGTCTCTGGATCGGCTTGGCGATCGGGCTAACTGCGGTTTCGACTATGCTACTGGTAAGGTGGCGCAACAAGGAGCGTCACGGGTTTATGATCTAAGCTATGCTCGCCAAGTTCAGAAAAACCAGGTGACCTGAATGACTCCCTTTCCTCTGATCATCGACGTGGATACAGGCATCGACGACGCCTTCGCTTTACTGCTGGCG
>JAYTRP010000271.1:0-1626 GCA_043746145.1 Hyphomicrobiales bacterium
TCGTTCCTGGACGAATGAACTCGTCGCTGTCGACAACCACATCGCCCTTTTTGCCCGAAATGGTAAAGGGCGCGATCTCGCCCTTGAACTTGCCGGCCTTCTGCGCCGCCTCGGCCTTGTTTTGCGAGGCCGCTGCAAAACGGTCCTGCTCCTCGCGCGTGAGTTGCCATTTGGAGGCGATGTTCTCGGCGGTTTGGCCCATGTGGTACCCGTGGAAGGCGTCGATCAGGCCGTCTTTCAGCATCGTATCAATGTATTTGAAGTCACCCATCTTGATGCCATTGCGCAGATGCGCGGCGTGCGGCGCCATCGACATCGACTCCATGCCACCCGCGACGATGATGTTGGCGTCGCCATTGGCGATCTGCTGCATACCAAGCGCCACCGCGCGCAATCCGCTGCCGCAGAGCTGGTTTATCCCGAAAGCGGTCTTCTCCTGGGGAATGCCGGCCTTCATGGCGGCCTGACGGGCAGGGTTTTGGCCCTGCGCGGCGCCAAGGATCTGACCAAGGATCACCTCGTCGACATCGGCCGGCGCCACATTCGCCGCTGCAAGAGCCGCCGTTATCGCGGTCGCCGCGAGGTCATGCGCGGTCGTGTTGGCGAAGACGCCGTTGAACGATCCAACTGCCGTGCGCTTTGCGCTGACGATAACGATTTCATTGGCCGACATGGGGGGCTCCTCGAAGCTTTCCGCGCCACTGTCGCAGTTGAACTCGGCGCGATATTTTCCGCTTGGGCGAGCCTTTACACCAATGGCGCGTTTACGCTATCCGCCATTGGACTCGCAAAGGCGCGACCGTCTTCTATTTAGGCCCGTGTGCGATCGAGCGCCACTCTTCTCGGCGATGCGCCTCTCGTTTATGCAAAAAGGCTATTCCTCACGCGCGAATGCGCCTAGTCTGTCTATGTATGCCAGCATTTGTCCGCGAGACCGCGCGTCATGTCGAATTCCGTTGCCCCGACAATCATCAAGAAATACGCCAATCGACGTCTCTACAACACCGCTTCCAGCGCTTATGTCACGCTTGCAGACCTCGCCAAGATGGTCAAAACGGGTGAGGACTTTGTCGTCTACGACGCCAAGACCAACGAAGAGATCACCCGTTCGGTATTGACGCAGATTATTTTTGAGCAGGAAGGCATCGAGGGCCAGTCGTTGCTGCCGATTGCTTTTCTGCGGCAGGTAATTCGGTTCTATGGTGACAGCGTGCAGTCTCTGCTGCCCAGCTACCTCGAATATTCAATTGAAAAGTTTAGCGGCGAGCAGCAGAAAATGCGCGATGTCATGTCGCGTGCGCTCGGGCCGCCTTCCTTTTCCGCAGGGTCGTTCGCAGCGCTTGAGGAACTGACCCGCAAAAATCTTGCGGCGTTCAACAAAGCGCTCGGTATGTTCACACCTTTCACCCCTGGGGCTCATCCGACGACGACCCCGACTGCCGCGAAAGAGCCGCCGGGCGCCGCCGACCTTGAGGATCTGCGCGAACAACTCACCCAAATGAAGCAGCGGCTGGACGACATTTCGGAGAAGAAGTAGTCCGCCGTTTCAGACGCCTGCGCTCGCCGCTGCGAGAGTAGGGGTCGTCAGGTGCGGTTCAGGCAGTTCGGCTCGCCCAATCGCATGTC